>DATFPZ010000116.1:0-8457 GCA_035264545.1 Acidimicrobiia bacterium | reverse complement strand
CCGCGCCGACATCGCTCTTGTGCACGATGCCGGGACCGAAGGCCTTGAGCACGACGGCGCCCTCGAGGCGCTTCGCGGCCACGGCCGCGTCGGCGCCGTCAGCCACCGCCACCCCTCGCGGTACCGCGACACCCAGGTCGCGTAGCGCGTCCTTCACGATGGGCTCGGGCACGAGCACTCGATCGGGCTCGCCCTCGAGAGCGACGGCGTGCGCCCGCAGCGTGTCGAGATCGACCGACACCTGGGTCAGCGTCCCGTCTGTGACCGGCATCCAGCGCAGCAGTGAGAGGGGGTCGGTGCCCTCAGGCACGGCGGCATCGTCGAACGCCACGAAGAGCCGCTTCCCGACGCGCAAGTCGTGGCCGTCGGGCGCGCCGCCGTAGGCCCCCGGCACGAGGATGTCGTCCTGCTCGTCGAGTCGGGCCATCACCACCACGTAGGGCGCGGCGAATGCTTCGGTGAACGCGTGGTGGTTGACGATCCAGCTCGCGACCGTCGCGCGCCCCGATGCGGCCACCCAGGACCAATCGAGCGAGCCGCACCGGTTGCACAGCGCGCGGGCGGGCCAGCGGAGCGTGCCGCAGTCGTCGCAGCGCTGGAGCGGGAGCTCGTGCTCGGCGACGCGGGCCCACCACGGCGTCGAATCACGGTCGGCGACGGGAAGCGGCCGGCCGCCGGCGGGGCTCAACGGTCCCTCGTCAGGATGAGCGCGGAGGTGGTGCCGGCCACGTAGCCCGGCTGACCGGTGGACAGCGCGACCTCTGCTCCCTCGACCTGCCGTGGCCCACACGTGCCGCGGAGTTGTGCGACGGCTTCGGCGACGTGGTTGAGCCCGTGCACGTACCCCTCCGACAGGAAGCCCCCGTGCGTGTTGACCGGGAGCCGTCCCCCGAGCGCGGTCGTCCCATCAGCGGTGAACACGGCCGCGTCCCCTTTCTTGCAGAACCCGTAGTCCTCGAGCTGGATCAGCACGAGCGGTGTGAAGGCGTCGTACAGCTCCGCGACGTCGATGTCGTCGGGACCGAGGCCTGCCATTGCAAAGAGCCGCGTCGACGAGTCGGCGGCCGCGCTCGTCGTGAGATCACTGCGGCCGTTCGAGTACAGCGTGTGCCCGCCGCCGAACACCGCGCCCGTGATGCGCACCGGGACGTGGCGCAGGTCGCGCGCTCGATCGAGAGGTGTGACGACCAACGCGACGCCGGCATCCGTCTCCAGACAGCAGTCGAGCAACCGGAACGGCTCCACGATCCAACGTGACGCGAGGTAGTCGTCCATGGTGATCGCCGTGCGCATCATTGCGCGCTCGTTCGCGAGCGCGTGCTGCCGCTGTGTGATCGCCACCCGGCCGAGATCCTCGGCCTTGATTCCGAACGCGTTCAGGTAGGCGCGCGCCACCATGGCGAACTGCTGCGGCGGGGTCAGGTAGCCGTAGGGCGTCTCGTACTGGAACTCGGGCGTGTCGGGCGCGGCCCGACCCGTGCCACCCATACGGAACTCGGAGCGTGCGTTGATCGCCCGCCAGCACACGACGCAGTCCGCCATCCCGGTCGCCACCGCCATGGCCGCCGAGCCGACGACGGACGCCGACGCGCTGCCACCGCCGAACAGGTCGAGATGGAAGCGGAGGTCACGTATGCCGAGGGCTTGCGCAACCAGCGCCGCCTGCACCGAATCGCCCACGCGATGGCACGCCACGCCGTCGACGTCGGCAACCGTGAGCCCGGCGTCGTCGAGCGCGGTGCGGATGGCGCGCAGTGCCAACGTCTGCGTGCTGACGCCCGAGTGCTTCGAGAACTCCGTGTAGCCGACCCCGGCGATCGCGGCGCGATCGCGCAGTGGATGGGCGCCCATCGTCATGTGAGGTCGATCCACGCCGTCTTCAGCTGCGTGTTCTCGAGCACGCTCTCGATCCCGGAGTCCCGGCCGTAGCCGCTGTCCTTGACACCGCCGAACGGCAGCGCCCAGTGGATGCGGCGGTACGCGTTGACCCACACCGAGCCGGCTCGCAGGTCGCCCACCATGCGGTGCGCACGCTTGAGGTCGGAGGTCCACACCCCGGCGGCAAGTCCGTAGCTCGAGTCGTTCGCGAGAGCAACGGCTTCCTCGTCGGTTTCGAACGGCATCGCGACGGCGACGGGACCGAAGATCTCCTCGCGGCAGATCCGGTGGTCGTTGCCGTCGACGACGAAGAGCGTCGGCTCCACGAAGTAGCCGCCGGCGTACGGCGATCCGGCCGAGAACAGCTCGGCGCCGCTCCCACCGCCGAACACGAGCTTGCCCTCCTGCCGGCCGAGCTCGAGATACGCGCGCACCCGCTCGAACTGCTCGGCCGAGACGATCGGGCCCATGGTCGTGTCCTCGTCCAGCGGTCCGCCGAGCCGGACGCTGGCGGCCTCCTTGGTGATGCGCTCGATCATCTCGTCGAACACCGACGACTGGATCAGAACGCGCGAGCCGGCGACACAGCTCTGGCCCGCGCCCCCGGTGAACACGGCCGCCGTGCTGGTTCCGACGGCGGCGGCGTCGAGGTCGGCGTCGGCGAACACGATGTTGGGGGACTTGCCGCCGAGCTCCAGGTGGAGCTGGGTGAGCGTGCCCGCGGCGCGCTCGGTGATCACTCTGCCGGTTCCGGTCGCGCCGGTGAACGTGACCCGCGGGACATCGCGGTGGCACACCAGGGCGTCGCCGGCTTCTTCGCCCAGCCCGGCGACGACGTTCACGACGCCGAGCGGGAGGCCCGCTTCCTCGAGCAGCGAGGCCCAGCGCAGCACGGAGCACGACGCCTGCTCGGCGGGCTTGACGACCACCGTGTTGCCGGCGGCGAGCGCGGCGCCCGCCTTCGCGCTCACGAGCGACAGCGGCGAGTTCCACGGGATGATGATCCCGATCACGCCGATGGGCTCTCGGCGGGTGAAGTTGAAGCTCGTCGGAGCGACGTTCACGGTGTCGCCGTGGATCTTGTCGGCCGCGCCGGCGTGGAAGTGGAACATCTGCACAGAGGCGGGCAAGTCGCCGGCGATCGTCTCGGCGAGCGGTCGTCCGTTGTCGCGCGATTCGACCTCGGCCAGCTCCCGGCTGTGACGCGCCATGGTCTCGGCGATGGCACGGAGGTGCGCCGCGCGCTGAAGCGCCGGGAGCGCCCACCACCCGTCGAAGACGTTGGTGGCCGCGGCCACCGCCTCGTCGATGTCGGCCGCGCCGCCGCGCGGGATCGTCGCCCACGTCGTCCCGGTGGCCGGATCGACGCTGTCGAGCGTCGCGCCCGACGTCGCCGGCACTCGCCGGCCGCCGACCAGGTTCAGGAACGGTTGCGGACTCGCAGCCACAGCTTCCCCCTCAGATGCCGTAGACCCGGGCGGCGTTGCCGCTGAGCACCTTCTCGGTGTCGGCTTCACGGAGACCCGCGGTGAGCCGGGCTATGTGCTCGCGCGAGTTCGGCCACAGCGTGACGCTGTGCGGGTAGTCCGTCGACCACATGCAGGTATCGGCCAGGCGCGGGTACCCCGCCCGCATGAGCGAGAAGCCGACGTCGTCGTCGAGCACAGTGACCATCACGTTGTCACCGAGGTACTTGCTCGGCGTCCGCGCCAGCGAGACCCCCGCCCAGGAGCCCTCGGTCTCGAGTGTGTGGTCCATGGTCTGGGACCAGAACGGGATCCATCCGCAGTTCACCTCACCGGCGACGATCCTCAGTCCGGGATGGCGGTCGAAGACGCCGTTGAAGACGAGGTACGTGAGCGGGCGAACGGCGCTGAAGAACCGGTTGACGATGCCGGGAACGCTCACGTTCTGCTCCACGAGCTCGTCCCAGTCCTGATCGGGCGGCGCGCCCCCGAACGTCCGGTGAAAGGTCAGCGGAACACCAGCGTCGGACGCGGCCGCCCACAGCGGCTCGTAGGACGGATCGTTGTACGGACGGCGCGGCATTCCCGGGATGAAGCCGCCGCGAGCCCCTTTGCCGACCACCCGATGGAGCTCGTCCACGCAGACGTCCATGCCGTCGTCGACGGGGAGCATCGGCAGTCCCACGAGCCGATCGGGCGCCGCGCCCTGGAAGTCGTCGAGCACCCAGTCGTTGTAGGAACGCATGCAGGCGAGGGCGAGCCCCCGGTCGCGTTCGAGGTACACGAAGATCGCGTTCGCCGGGTACACGACACTCACGTCGATGCCGTCGCGCGCCATGTCTTCGACGTGCGCGGCACCGTCCCAGTTGCCGGGGAGGATCTCGTCGAACCGCAGCCCCGACACTTTGAAGTCGCTCTTTGCCCGTCCTGCCATCGCCTCGATCCCGAAGGTGCGCTTGGGCGGCTTCCCGTCGAAGCTCCAGCCGTCGCCGCCGTCTTCGCCTCGCATCATGCGGGGCGCCCGGTCCCGGTATTCGGCGGGAACGCGGTCGAAGACGTGGGGCGGCTCGTTGATGTGGCAGTCGGCCGAGATGACTCGGGTCATGGGGACATCCTCGGGTCGTGCGAACCGGTCGGCGTGGCCCTGCCCGCTCAGTCAAACACTTGTTTAACCTGTGTCCGGCGACCGGGTCAACGTCGGTAGAGTCCCGGCGTCGACGTCGCTCCGAGCCGGGGACGGGGGGCCATGGAAGCAGTGGTGATCCGCAGCTACGACGACGCCCCCTCGCTCGAAACGCTCACTGTCGACGAGCCGCGCGCAGGCGAGGTGCTCGTGGCGCTGGCCGCCTCGGGGGTGTGCGGCTCCGACATCCACGCCGCGCACGGTCAGAGCAACGCGGGCGTGCTGCCGATGGTCGCCGGCCACGAAGGCTCCGGCGTCGTCGAAGCTGTCGGGCCGGGCGTCGAATCCGTCACGCCCGGCGACCGCGTCGTGCTCGGCGCGTACGGGCCGTGTTACGAGTGCGACGCGTGCCGGCACGGCCGGTTCGTGCACTGCTCGGGCGAAGCGCGCGTCAACGCCATCCGGGGCTTGATGCCCGACGGGACCACGCGCCTGCGCTCGGAGCGCGGGGCCGTCCACCCGTTCGTGGGCATCGGCTCGCTCGCAGAATATGCGGTGCTGCGCGACGCGCAAGTCGTCAAGATCCCCGACGACGTCCCGCTCGACGTGATGGCACTGGCCGGTTGTGCAGTCACCACCGGCCTCGGTGCCGTGTTCAACATCGCCGGGGTCGCGCCCGGTGACCGCGTGCTGGTCGTCGGGTGCGGCGGTGTTGGCCTCAACGTGATCCAGGGATCGCGGTTGGCGGGCGCGGCGGCGGTCATCGCAGCCGACACGAACAAGGCGCGGCTGGATCTCGCGTCGGACTTCGGCGCCACCCACCTCATCGATCCGAACGAGACGGCGCTCACGGACGCGGTCGCCACGATCGTGCCCGGCGGCGTCGACGTCGCGTTCGAAGTCGTGGGCAATCCCACGCTCGTCGCCGAGGCGTTCGAGCTGACCCGGGGCGGCGGCACGTGCGTGATGGTCGGCGCGCCGCCCCCCGGCAGCACCATCCCGGTGCCGGCGTCGTCGCTCATGTTCGGCGAGCGGCGACTCGTGGGCTGCCTCGGCGGGAGCAACATGCCGCACCGCGACATCCCGAGGATCGTGGAGTTGTATCGAGGACGTCGCATCAAGCTCGACGAGCTCGTCGGCGAGCGACTCCCGCTCACCGACTTCACCCGCGCATACGCCGACACCGAGACCGGCAAGGTCGCCCGCTGCCTCGTGAAGCTCGGCGGATAGCTTCGCCCGTGCAGTACGACCCGTCCTCCGTGCTGCTCACCGATCGGGTCGCGATCGTGACGGGGGCCGGGCAAGGATTGGGCAAGGCGACCGCCATCCTCATGGCGCGGTTCGGCGCGCGGCTCGCAGTCGCCGATCACATCGCCGAGACGTTGGCCGCGACCGAGGAGGAGCTGCGCGCCACGGGACAGCCGGTGCTGGTGCGCCGGCTGGACGTCCGTGACCGCGACGCGGTGGCGACATTCCTCGGCGACGTCGCGTCCGAATACGGACGGGTCGACGCCCTGGTGAACAACGCCGGCGGCACGTTCTTCTCACCGTTCCTGGACGTCACCGAGAAGGGCGAGCAGACGCTCATGCTCGAGAACTTCGTCCAGGTCACGTCGCTCATCCGCAACGTCGTCCCGCTCATGCCCGACGGCGGCGCGATCGTGAACCTCACGTCGATCGAGGCACACCAGGCCGCGCCGGGCTTCGCCGTCTACGGCGCCATGAAGGCCGCCCTCGCCCACCTGACGCGCACGCTCGCCCTCGAGCTCGCGTCCCGGCGCATCCGCGTCAACGCCGTCGCGCCGGACGCGATCCCCACCGGCGGCGATCGGGACGTCCGCGCCGAGATGCTGGGCGGCGGCGGAGAGTACGAGCCTGCCGTCGTTCCTCCCCTCGGGTTCATGGGCACTGCCGAGGACGCCGCCGCGGTCGTCCTCTTTCTGGCCGGCGACCTCTCCCGGTTCGTCACCGGCACGACGATCCACGTCGACGGCGGGAACTGGGCCGCCGGCGGCTGGCGGCGCGTCAGCCCGGACTGAGCTGGAAGAGCTCGATCGTGTTGTCGCGCACGATCTTCCGCACGAGCTCGTCGCCCAGGCCGGCGAAGAGCTTCTCGGCCACCGACTTGCTGTGGGGCCACGTGCCGTCGGCGTGCGGGTAGTCCGTCTCGAACGTCACCTGGTCGGGCCCGATGGCATCGAGCGCGGCGAGACCGGCGGCGTCGTCGAAGAAGCAGCCGTACACGCGACCCCAGTAGTACGTGCTCGGGGGCTCGGGGACGACGTCGGTGGCGTCGCTCCAGCCGCGGTTGTGCTCCCACACCCGGTCGGCCCGGGTGAGGATGTAGGGGATCCAACCGATCTGGCCTTCGGAGTACGTGATCTTCACGTTCGGGTAGCGCACGAGCAGGCCCGAGAAGAGCCAGTCGGCGAGCGACGCCTCGGCGAGCTCATGGGTCAGCGTCGACGACACCGCCGGCGGCGCGTCGGGCGACGTCGACGGCATCTTCGAGCCCGACCCGCTGTGCATGCAGATGACCGTGCCGGTCTCGTCACAGGCGGCGACGAATGGATCCCAGAACCGGTCGGCGTCGTGCACCGACGGCAGCCCGAGGTTCGTCGGCAGCTCCGAGAAGCACACCGCGCGGACGCCGCGCGCCGCGTTGCGCCGCACCTCGGCCGCCGCCAGCTCGGCGTCCCACAACGGGATCAGGCACAACGGGATGAGACGACCGTCCGAGCCTGCACACCACTCGTCGACCATCCAGTCGTTGTATGCCTGCACGCAGAGCAGCGCGAGATCCTTGTCGTCGGCTTCGAGGAACGTCTGGCCGCAGAAGCGTGGAAACGTCGGGAAGCACAGCGACGCCTCGACCCAGTTGAGGTCCATGTCTTCGAGACGGCGTCGTTGCTCGTAACAACCGGGGCGCATCTCGTCGTACGTCATGGGCACGACCTGCACGTCCGCCGGCGAGAAACCGGCGCAGGCGCTCAGCCGCGTGTGCGGCACGGCGCGGTCCTCGTAGAGCCACCAGTCGGCGAACGGCCCGTCGTCGCCCATCCGGTACGCGTACTTCCCACCACGGAACGTCATCTCGGCGACGGGAGCGCGCTGTACGCGGGGGCCGACGTCGCGGTACTTGGCCGGGAGCCGGCTGGACCACACGCCGGCGGGCTCGACGACGTGATCGTCGGCGGAGACGATCCGCGGGATCTCGATCATGGTCATGGCAGCCGCACCTCCCGTTCGTACCGCACGTCCCAGTCGTTCACGTGGACGACCTCCTCGAGCGGTTTCCGCCGGGGTTTGCCGAGCTTCTCGGCGCCGTACCCGAGGAACACTGCGGCCTCGAGGAACATCCGCGGCGGCACGTGCAGGAGCTCCTTCACGAGTGCTTCGGCGAGCCCGAAGAACGTCGTGAACAACGATGAGACGCCCAACGCGTGCGCCGCCAGCATCATGTTCTGGCACGCCGGGTACACGCTCGACCCTCGGCCGCCGGGGACGTGGCGGGTAGCACGAAGCGTCCCGTCGGGCTTCTCCTCGTACTCCCCCTGCATGCGGATGCCCCGGTCCGGGTTCCAGAACACGAACACCAACGCGGGCACGACGTCGATGCTCGCGATCGCCGCGTGTCCGGTGACCGGCCGGCCCGAACCGTCCACGAGCTCGTCGGCGCGCTGCGCGCGCTCGCGGTCGATGTTCGCGAAGGCCTCGACCATGATCGCCTTCAGCTCGCGCTTCAGGTTCCGATCGGTCACGACGACGAATTCCCACGGCTGGGTGTTGCCCGAGCTGCACGCACGCGTCGCAGCCTCGAGGATCTGCGCCAACGACTCTTGCGGCAATGGCCGGTCCTCGTAGACGCGCGTCGCGCGCAGACCGAAGATGGCGTCGAACACCGGCATGTCGGACCCGTCGGTGCCGCTCATCCGTCGAGCCCGTACAGCCGCAGCGCGTTGTCGCGCAGCACTCGGCGAACGGCGGCGG
>DATFPZ010000115.1:0-2940 GCA_035264545.1 Acidimicrobiia bacterium | reverse complement strand
ACGCTGCTGGCGGAGGTGCGCGGCGACATGCGCGTTGCGCGCGAGGAGATCTTCGGCCCGGTGATCGTCGTCGAGACCTTCGACGACGACGAGGAAGCCATTCGGCTCGCCAACGACAGCGACTTCGGGCTCTACGACTATGTGTTCACCGGCGACTCGGCGCGCGGGATGCGCGTCGCCCGTCGCCTGCGGGCCGGCAACATCGGCATCAACACGATCCAGCGCAACCACGAGACGCCGTTCGGGGGCACGAAGCTCAGCGGGGTCGGCCGCGACGGCGGGTCGTTCGGCCTCCACGCGTACTCGGAGCTCCAGAGCGTCGTCTGGCCCGGATGAGGCGGCAGATGAGCGCGCCGTCGTGAGCGACGACGTCGTCACGGTCGTCCCGGCCGGGAAGCTCGTGTTCGGTATCCAACTTCCGGCCGTCGCGCTCAGCACGATGGTGGCGGCGCCGTGGGAGCGGGAGCACGGTGCCGGTGTGCCCGAGCTCGTCCAAGCCGCGCAGGCCGCCGACCGCGCCGGGTTCTTCTATGTCGCCGTGTGCGACCACGTCGCCATCCCTCGCTCGCTCGCGCCGGCCATGTCGACGACGTGGTACGAGCCAATCTCCACGCTCGGCTTCCTTGCCGCGAACACGACGCAGACGCGCCTCATGACGAACGTGTTCGTCGGCCCCTTCCGCCATCCGCTCCAGACCGCCAAGGCGTTCGCGACGCTCGACACGCTGTCGGGAGGTCGGGTGATCCTCGGGATGGGCGCCGGGCACGTCGAGAAGGAGTTCGACGCACTCGGCGTGCCGTTCGCCGACCGCGGCCGGCTGCTCGACGACGCGGTCGACGGCGTGAAGGACGCCTGGCGCGACGAGTTCACCGGCCCGGGCGACGACCAGGTGGGTATGCAGCCGCGACCGGTCCAGCGGCCGCGCCCACCGATCTGGGTCGGCGGGTCGAGCCGTCCGGCGCTGCGGCGGGTCGCGGCGCGGGGCGACGGTTGGATCCCGCAAGGCACGCCGCGCAAGAAGATGCCGGACTCGATCGCGTACCTCCGCGCCCACCGGGACGAGGTACGCCCCGGCGCCGAACCCGAGATCGGTGTGATCACCGAGGCGATGTACGTCGGCGAGCCCGGTTGGGAGGTGGCGCGCGGCACCATCACCGGCCCGCCCGAGAAGCTGGCCGAATCGATGAACGAGTACGGCGCGATGGGCGTGTCGCACCTCCAGGTGCGCTTCCAGTCGCGCTCGATCGACGAGCTGTGCGACCAGATCGAGCGCTTCGGCGCCGAGGTCGGGCCGCACCTCATCCGCTGACCCTGGAGTCGCGTCATGGCAATGCTCGGCCTCCGATACGACCTTCGTGCCCCGAGCTGGGGCTCGGCGACCCACGCCGAGCTGTACGCCGCGTGCCTCGATCAGGCGGCGTGGGGTGACGAGCACGGTCTCGACTTCGTGATCCTCTCCGAGCACCACGGCGCCGAAGACGGATACGTGCCGGCGCCGGTGACCATGGCGGCGGCGGTCGCCGGCCGCACCAAGCGCATCGGGATCAACATCGCCGCCATCCTCGTGCCGCTGCACGACCCGGTGCGGCTGGCGGAGGAGCTCGCCGTGCTCGACCTCGCCAGCGGAGGACGGGTCAGCTTCGTCGCCGGTCTCGGCTACCGGTACGAGGAGTTCGAGATGGCGGGCGTCGACCGCAAGCAGCGCGGCAAGCTGCTCGAGGAGTACGTCGACGTCATGCGGCAGGCATGGACGGGTGAGCCGTTCGAATGGCGGGGCCGGACCGTGCAGGTGACGCCGAAGCCGATCACGCAGCCTCACCCGACGATGATGATCGGCGGCTCCACGGAGGTCGCAGCGCGTCGCGCGGCCCGATTGCGGCTGCCGATGTTCCCGGCCGTCGGTGATCCGAAGCTGGCCGAGATCTACGGCGAGGAGTGCGCCAAGCTCGGGTTCGAGCAGGGGTTCATCAGCCTTCCCGCCGGTCCCGGGTTCGTGCACGTCGCCGAGGACCCGGAAGCCGCGTGGGCGAAGATCGGTCCGCACGCTTTGCACGAGGCGAACGTCTACGAGAGCTGGCAGACGCCGGGGCAACGCTCCGCCGTCGACGTCCATGCCAAAGATGTCGACGAGGTGCGCAAGAGTGGCGTCTACCGCGTCGTGACGCCGGACGAGTGCGTGGCACTGGCCGAGGAGCTCGGCGACTTCGGCACCTTGATCCTGCACCCGCTCATGGGCGGCATCCCGCCCGACGTCGCCTGGGAGAGCCTCGAGCTCTTCGAACGCGACGTGCTCCCGAGGCTTCGCCCCGGCTGATGCGTACCTGACGTTCGCTGAGCGGGCTTCAGGTACGCATCACCAGAGCTCGTCGGTGTAGCGGTCGGTGCCGGGGACGGTGGCAAGGAACGGCGACACGAACAGGATGCGGCCGAGGCCGCTGGCGTCGAACTCCTTGCCGAGGCCGCCGAACCGATCGTCGAACACCTCGAGCGGATCCTCGTCGAGGAAGTAGAGCTGGAGGAAGCGGTCGGTCTCCTCGTTGCGGGGCACGTCGCTGGGCGCGTCCTGGAACAGGGGTACGGGCGTGAACGCAGTCATCACCTCGGCCGGGCACGGCCGCTCGCCGAACCACGCCACCACGTCGTCCTGGGTCTTCCCGGCTGCCAGCTCGCCGATCACGGTGACGAGGCCGGGGAAGTGGCGGTCGAGGGCGAGCTCGGCGGGCACGCCGCCCGGGCGCGCGTGCTGCTCGTCGAGGAAGCGGTACATGAGCGTGTGGATGTGGTCGCGCTCGGCGAACATCCGGTTGTTGGCATGGAGCCAGTTCACCTGCTCCGTCCCCCACTTCATCCACTCGCCGAACCGCCCGGCGAGGATCCAATAGAGCGCGAGGAACGAGCCGACCATCGGGTCGGGCGTGATCGGCGAATGAGCCGGATACC
>DATFPZ010000114.1:0-4086 GCA_035264545.1 Acidimicrobiia bacterium | reverse complement strand
TGTTTCCGGCCCGAAGGTGACGTGCTCGTCAGAGCAGTACCACACGGTGTGACCGATGACCGTCGGGTCGCCGTGGTCCATGCCGAGGGCCTTGAGCCCGCAGTCGGCGACGGCCCACGTCTCTGACACCGAGATGACGGTGGCGACGATCGACAGCGCGAGCTCGAACGGCAGGTCGAGGTGGCCGTACGCGGTGTCCATGAGCGCGTACGAGCCCGCTTGGATCTCGGTGACCCACGCGTTGATGTCGAACGTCCCGGTCCCGCCGCCGGAGACGAGCTCTCCGCCCACGTCCGCGTGCGCGTCGAGCAGCAAGCGCATGGCGGTCTCGGTTTGCTCGACGCGAGTAGCGCGGTCGGCGACTCCCACGGCGTGGCCCTCGTATCCCATGACGCCCCGTACCGTCAGGCCCCGGGCGCGCGCAGTGTCGGCGAGCCGTCCGGCATGCTCAGGCGGGCAGCCGCAGCGAGGCATGCCCACGAACACGTCGATCACGACCTCCCGCAGGCCGGCTCGGGCGGCGGCGTCGATCGTCGCCTCGGAGTCCACCGCGATCGTGATGCGCGCGTCGAGAGCGGCGAGGCGGTGCAGCCGGTCAGGATCGACGACCTCGTTCGCGAGGAGCAGGTCGTCGCCGAGCCCCGCCTTCGCCATGCCCTCCATCTCTCTCGGCGTTGCACACGTGAAGGTGCGGTGGCCCCGAGCCGCCTGTTGGCGTGCGAGTGCGGTCGTCTTGTGGGCCTTCACGTGCGGACGGCACCGCGCGCCCGGCAGCGCGGCAGCCATCGCAGCCAGGTTGTGCCCGAAGGCGGCGGTGTCGACGACCAGCGCCGGCGTCGGAAGATCCTGCACCGAGGTCATGCGGATGCGAGCATTGCAGAATGGCAACGTCGCCCGAGGACCGGCCGCCCGTCGCGGTCGATCAGCACACCGACGATCTGCCGCCGCTCCCGCAGCGCGACTACCTGATCCCGGCCGAGCGGTGGGTCGAGGCGCCCCCTGAGCTGCGCGAGCTGGGCGCCGACTTCGGCGTGTCGCTCGTGGCGTACAAGCGCCGCATCGGCCGGTATCTGCTGTGGCGCGCGGGGCCGGCATCGCGTGCCGACGCCCGCTACATGGCGCTCGCCGCCGACGACCTCGCCGAGCGATACACGTTCCGTCTCTGGCCCGACGGCTCCGGCGAGGGGATCAGCGCCGACGGGCAGGCGCACGATCGCTTCCGGACGTGGAAGGAAGCCCTGCTGGCGGCGTCGTAGTCGCTACGCGAGGACGTCGCCGGCGCCGGCGCGGAGTCGATCGAGTGTGCGCGCCAGGATGCGAGAGATCTGCATCTGGCTCACACCGAATCGATCGGCGATCTCCGACTGGGTGAGCCCGTCGTAGAAACGCAGCACGACGATGTCACGCTCCCGGTCCGGGAGCGACTCGAGCAGCTGCGACACGATCATCCGCTGCTCGACGGCTTCGATGCCGCTGTCGACGTTGCCGCGCCGGTCGACGATGCCGCCCCCGCCGCCCTCGCGGTCTTCGTTCTCGATGGGCGCGGCGACGACCGCCCGCCCGGCCTCCAGCGCTTCGAGCACGTCCTCAGTGGACAGGCTGGTGTCGGCGGCGATCTCGGCGATCGTCGGTGAACGACCGCCTCGCTGGGTGAGGGTCGCGACGCTCTGGTTCACCTCGAGCATGAGCTCCTGGAGCCGGCGCGGGACGCGCACCGCCCATCGCTTGTCGCGGAAGTGCCGCTTCAGCTCGCCCTCGATCGTGGGCGTCGCAAAGCTCGAGAACGCGAGGCCGCGCTCGGGATCGAATCGCTCGACCGCTTTGAGCAGTCCGACCAATGCGACCTGAAGGAGATCGTCGTGGCGTTCGCCGCGCCCTCCGAAGCGCCGCGACACCGCTTCGGCCAGCCCGATGTTCATCTCGATGAGCCGGTCCCGCAGGCGGCGGTCCTCGGTGCGGCGATACTCGAAGAAGAGCGCCGCCCGCTCCTGCGGGTCGGTCGACATGTCAGCGACGCCGGGCGCGCTTGACCAGGCGGAAGTGCAGCGCGTCGCCATCACGGTCGAGATCGTGCTCGTCGACGACGGCGGCGAGAATGGTTCGCGACAGCTCGCTGGGTTTCGATTCGCCGCCCGGGTCGATCGGTGGTCCCGCCCCGCCGACGACCAGCCCCTCGTCTCCCAGCTCGAAGATCAGCTCGACCATCCCGGTGCCGTCGGCGCGCATCACCGAGTGGCAGAGCTCGTCGACGGCGATGCGGAGATCCTCGATATCGTCGAACGTCAGGCCGGCGCGGCTGCCGGCGTCGGCGGCGGCCAGGCGCGCGAGGCGCAGGAAGTCGGGCTTCCCCGGGATGATCAGGCGGATCTCGTCAGGATGTTCGGGCATTGAGAACCCCTCGTTCGCCCTGCGGGTGCCGATGTTCCACCGAGCGTCACGCTCGTGACAAAACGGTGGAAAGCCGCGGAACCCCAATGTTCCCACCAGTCTGGCCATGGCATGGTTTCCGCAGGTCGTGGGTACCTTTCCTCGAGCGACGCGAATGCGTTGGGGGTTCGTCCGCTGTGTCCATGATGCTCGACAAATTCGAGGACGTGGTGGGCCAGTGCGAGCTGCGTCTGCAGGTCCCGCCCACCGTCGAGCACCTGCGGACAGTTCGGCTGGTCGCCGCCGATGCCGCCGATCGTGCGGGGTTCGACTGCGACCAGACCGATGACCTCCGAATCGCCGTCGACGAGGTGTGTCACGCAGTGCTCAAGAGCACGGAGGCGCCGATCACCGTGGGATTCTCCGCCGAGCCCGGGTGCGTGCGCGTCCAAGGCGCCGCCCCGAGAACGAGCGCAATGCACCCCCTGCATCTGCCGCGTATCTCACAGGTCATCGTCGACGCCGTGGCTGACGACGTCGAGATCGTGGACGGGACCTCCGGCATCCAGTTCATGCTGGTGATGCGAGGGCCCCGCTGATGGTGCACGTCGACGAACAACCCACGAAGGAGCGGCGCAGCGCCGGGGGACACGATCCCCGGTCCGGGCCCGTGGGGCATCGGAACGGGAGCGAGCAGCGCGTCGACGAGCGCTTCGCCGTTTACCGGCGGACCGGCGACCGCCGCCTGCGGGACGAGCTCGTCGAGGAGCACGCCCCACTCGCGCACTTCCTCGCCGGCCGCTTCGCGAATCGTGGCGAGCAACGCGACGACCTCGTCCAGGTCGCGCTGGTTGGCTTGTTCAAGGCCGTCGAGCGCTTCGACCCGGGGCGGGGCCTCCAGTTCTCCACGTTTGCCACCCCCACGATCCTCGGCGAGCTGAAGCGACACTTCCGGGACCGTGGCTGGGCCGTCCGCGTCCCGCGCCGCGTGCAAGAGCTGCATCTCCAACTGGGCCGCATCGTCTCGACCCTCGGCCAGGAGAAGGGGCGGTCGCCGACCCCGGCCGAGGTCGCGGAGCGGGCCGGGGCGTCCGAAGAAGCCGTCCTGGAAGCGATGGAAGCCGGATCGCTCTACCGCCTCGTCTCGCTCGACGGGTCGGTGACGCCGGACGACGACGGCGGCGAGCTCGCAGCATGCCTGGGCGACGACGATCCCGAGTTCGAGCGGATCGAGCACCGGTCCGAGATCGCCGAGCTGCTGGAAGTGCTCCCGGCGCGGGAACGGCGCATCGTGGAGCTCCGCTTCTTCGAGAGCATGACCCAGTCGGAGATCGCCGAGCGCGTCGGCGTCAGCCAGATGCACGTCTCGCGGCTGCTCACCCGGAGCCTCGAACGGCTGCGGGCGGAGGCGACCAAGTGAACGCGCCGGCCAGCCGTGCACGGCGGCGGTCCGACCGGGAACGCGACGACGCGCCCGTGGGCGAGCTCACGACTGTCTTCCCCTCTGTTGCACCCAGCGCCGCGAGCGCACGCCGATTCGTCGCCGCCGCGTTGCGCCGGTGGGGATGCGCCGACGACTTCGTCGAGTTGGTCCTGCTCTTGACCAGCGAGCTCGTCACGAACGCCTACCGGCACGCCGGGACGGAGACGCGCGTCTCCGTCCGGCTCGACGACGACTGCGCCCGGGTCGAGGTGCACGACGTCGGTCGCGGCGAGCCG
>DATFPZ010000113.1:0-3429 GCA_035264545.1 Acidimicrobiia bacterium | reverse complement strand
GCTCGAGCTCATCGGGCAGTTCGATCCGCACGCCGGCGTACGCGATGTCCATGCCGCGCTCTCGTGGATGCGTGCCCGCCCCGAGGTCGACGGCCCCGTCGGTGTCGTCGGGTTCTGCTTCGGCGGTGGTCTGACGTATGGCGTCGCGTGCGAGCTCGATCCCGTCTGCGCGGTGGCGTACTACGGCGTCGGCGTCGACCTGCTGGCCGAGCGCATCGACGAGGTGACGTGCCCGATGCTCCTGCAATACGGCGGTACGGACGTCTTCATCCCTCCCGAGTCACTCGAACGGCTCCACATCGCGGCCAGGGCGAAGCCGAACATCGAGGTCGAGGTGTACGACGGTGCGGGGCACGCGTTCGACAACCCGTACGCCGAATGGCACGCGCCCGAAGTGGCGTCCCGGGCGTGGGACCGCACCGCGGCGTTCTTGGCCGCTCACCTCGCGGCGTGAGCTGACGAGTGCGCGTCAGTCGCCGCGCTGCGGGTCCTCGAACTGCTTTCGCAGTTCCTGGAGCCACTTCTTGAGCTGCTTCTCCGGGTCATCGCCATTTCCCTTGCCGCGGTTGTCGGGCGGCGGCTCGGTCGGGGGCGGAAGCGTCGTGGGCCGGAGCGTCGGCGGGGCCGCCGTCGTCACGGGGACGGCAGTGGTCGTGGTGGCCGGCGGCGAACCGCCCTCGGAGCTGGAGTCGTAGGCGATGAGCCCGGCGACTGCGCCGCCCGCGACCAGAGCGGCGACGAGGAGCCCGGTCGTCCACGGCCAGCGACGCCGCCGCCGGCGCGCAGGTGCGACCGCTGCGGGCCGCACTTCGGTGCGTGTCGGTGCGCCCGGCATCGTCGCGGTGCCGTCGGCGTCGTACAGCGCTGCCGCCGCGGCCGGCGCGGCCGCGATCGGTGCCGTCGCCAGCGCCGACGCCCGGTCGGAGGCCAGGCCGGCGAGGCGGTCCCGGACGGCGGCGGCGCTCGGACGGGCGTGCGGATCGCGCGCGGCCATCGCGCCCAAGAGCCCCGGCCAGCCGCCCGCGAGCCCGGCCGGTACGACCGGGTCGCGCGACAGACGTGCCGCGGCTGCTTCCGCGGGCGGGCCGTCGAACGCGCGCCGGCCCGTCAGGCACTCGATGAGCACGAGCCCGAGTGAGTAGACGTCGGTGGGCGGTCCGATCTCGCCTCCCTGGAGCTGCTCGGGAGCGATGTACGCCATCGTGCCGATGGCCTGGTGGGTGCCGGTGATCCTCGTGGCGCCGAGGAGGCGGGCGATCCCGAAGTCCGCCAGCCGGATCGAGCCGTAGTCGTCCAGCATGAGGTTCGACGGCTTCACGTCGCGGTGCACGATCCCCTGGCGGTGGATGTAGTCGAGCGCGGCGGTGGTCTCGGCGCCTATGCGCGCCACCCGGTCGGGAGGGAGCGCGCCGCCGTCCAACAGCTGGCGCACGGTCGCCCCCCCGAGCAGCTCGAGGACGAGGAACGCGTCGCCGTTGTCGGTGCCGGCGTCGAGGAGCCGGACGAGATTCGGATGCTGGAGCCGCGCCAGGGTTCGGGCCTCGGCGGCGAACCGACGCTCGTGCTCGACCTCCCGCAGGACCTTCACGGCGACGTCGCGTTCGAGGCGCACGTCCCGGCCCCGGTACACGTCGGCCATCCCGCCGCGGTCGATCAGCTCGTCGATGCGGTATCGGGACTGGAGGATGGTGTGGGTGGCGATCATGGAACGCCCCGGGACCTGCCGTGTGGACCTGCCGCCTGAGGACGCAGTTTTACCCGTTCGCACGGGCGCACAAGCGTCGCCCTACTGGCCGGGCGCGGCGTCCCCACCGGGCAGCGAGCGGGACTGGCCGAACCGGTAGCCGACCGACCGCACCGTCTGGATCAGCCCGCCCCGCTCCTCGCCGAGCTTGGCCCGCAGGCGGCGGACGTGAACGTCGACCGTCCGTGCTCCGCCGTAGTACTCGTAACCCCACACGCGCGACAGCAGCTGCTCGCGGGTGAACACCTTGCCGGGATGGGTGGCGAAGAACCGCAGGAGCTCGTACTCCATGTAGGTGAGGTCGAGCGGGCGGCCACCCATCGCCGCCTGGTACGTCTCGAGGTTGAGGACGAGGTCGCCGTACTCGACGATCTCGGGTCGCGTCGTCCGACCGGTTCGCCAGTGCAGGTGCCGCAGGCGCGCCTCGAGCTCCCGGGGATGGAACGGTGCGAGGCAGAAGTCGTCGAACACGTCCTCGCGCATCTCGAGCTCGGCGAGCTGCGCGCCCGACACGAGCAGGAGGATCGGCTCCAGCGGCGCGTCCCGCTTGCGCAGCGAACGGCAGATCCCGAACGCGCCCTCCGGATCGTCGTCGGCGCAGACGACCGCGCCCGCCCACCCGTCGGGAGGCTCGTGCTGCGCCGCGATCGAAACGTTCGCGACCGCTTTCCACGGATAGCCGGCGAGGTCGAGCGTCTGCGCGAGCAGCGCCGGTGGCGGGTCCGGGAAGACGAGGAACGGTTCGGTGATGGCGGTCATCATCACAGCGCGCCGAGGTACCGGTCGAGCTCCCACGGTGTGACCTGTCCCCGGTAGTCCGCCCACTCGCTGCGCTTGTTGCGGATGAAGTGCTCGAAGACGTGCTCGCCGAGCGCCCCCGCCACCAGCTCCGAGTCCTCCATCACGTCGACGGCCTCGGCGAGCGACCGCGGCAGCGAGTCGATCCCTTCGGCCGCCCGCTCTTCGGGCGTCATCTCGAAGATGTTGTTCGTGGCCTCGGCCGGGAGCTCGTAGCCCTCGTCGACCCCCTTCAGTCCCGCCGCCAGCATCAGGCTGAAGGCGAGGTAGGGGTTGCACCCGGGGTCGGGGGAGCGGAACTCGATCCGCGTCGAGTCCTCTTTCCCCTTCTTCGCCAGCGGCACGCGCACGAGCGCCGAACGGTTATTCCGCGCCCAGCACACGTACGTCGGCGCCTCGTAGCCGACGATCGGCGCTTCACTGTTGATCGCCAGGCGCTTGTACGAGTTCACCCACTGGTTCGTCACGGCCGTGATCTCGGGGGCGTGACGCAACAGGCCGGCAATGAAGCACTTCCCGACCTTCGAGAGCCCGGCGCTGTCGCCGGGGTCGTGGAACGCGTTGACGTCGCCCTCGAACAGCGAGAGGTGCGTGTGCATCCCGGAGCCGAACGCGTGCGCCAGCGGCTTGGGCATGAACGTCGCGTAGACGCCGAGATCCTGTGCGACCTCCTTCACGACGAGACGGAACGTCATCACGTTGTCGGCCATCGTGAGCGCGTCCGTATAACGCAGGTCGATCTCGTGCTGGCTCGGGCCGAGCTCGTGGAAGCTGTACTCGACGGGGATGCCCATCGCCTCGAGCGTGAGGATCGTCTGCTTGCGCAGCTCGCTCACCATGTCCATCTGGGTGAGGTCGAAGTACGACGCCTCGTCGAGGGGCTCGGG
>DATFPZ010000112.1:0-2914 GCA_035264545.1 Acidimicrobiia bacterium | reverse complement strand
GGTCGTGGCTTCGTGCTCGCGAAGGTGGCGGGCGGCTACCGGTACCAGACCCACCCGGACCTGTCGGCGTACGTCGAGCGCTTCGTGCTCGAAGGACAGCACGCGCGGTTGTCCGCCCCCGCGTTCGAGACGCTCGCGATCATCGCCTACAAACAGCCGATCTCGCGTGCGCAGATCTCTGCGATTCGCGGCGTCGATGTGGAGTCGGTCCTCAGCACGCTCCTGCGGCGCGGCTACATCGAGGAGGTCGGCCGCGACCCCGGGCCGGGGCAGGCCGTGATGTACGGGACGACGCGCGAGTTCCTCGAGCGCCTCGGCCTCGATTCGCTCGCCGACCTGCCGCCGCTCGGTGACTTCGTGCCCGCGCCCGACGTCGTCGACGCGCTCGAGCGCGGTTTGCGCGTGTCCGACGACCCCGCACCCAACCCGTAGATGGCGACCCGGACGCCGTCCGGGCAATCCGGCAGCAGCGCGGAGGGCGAACGACTGCAGAAGGTCCTCGCCCGGGCCGGGTTCGGTTCCCGGCGCGCCGCCGAGGAGCTGATCGCCGGCGGACGGGTGACGGTGGACGGCGCGATGGCGAGGCTCGGCCAGCGGATCGATCCCGAACGTACGCACGTCGAGGTGGACGGTGTACCGGTCCCCGTGCGCGACGACGTCGTCTACTACCTGTTGAACAAGCCGCGCCGGGTCGTCACGACGGCCCGAGATCCCGAGGGTCGACGGACGGCCGTCGATCTCGTGCCGACCGAGCCGCGTGTGTTCCCGGTTGGTCGTCTCGACTACGACACCGAAGGGCTCCTCGTCCTCACCAACGACGGTGAGCTCGCGCAACTCGTCACCCACCCGCGGCATGGCATCGAGAAGACGTACCTCGCCGAGGTCTCGGGCGTGCCCAGCCGCGCCACGGTCCGCGCCCTGCGCGAGGGCGTCACGCTCGACGACGGACCGAGCGCGCCGGCTCGCGTTCGCCTCGTGCAACAACAGGGTGACAACGCCGCGCTCGAGATCGTCCTCCACGAGGGCCGTAACCGCATCGTGCGACGGATGTGTGAAGCGGTCGGCCATCCCGTTCGCCGGCTGGTCCGCACTCGCGTCGGCCCGATCACGGACCGGCGTCTTGCGCCCGGGGCGTGGCGTGCGTTGCGTCCGCGTGAGGTCCGGGCCCTGTACGCGGCCGCGACCGAACCCGCAACGTCCCTGAGCGACGATTCGAACCCCGACTAATCTCAGATCGTGTGAGGGTTCAGGCGCTGCGCGGCGCGATCACGTGCAACGAGAACACCAAGCAGGAGATCGAGGAGAAGACCCAGCGCCTCGTCAAGGAGCTCCTCGCCCGCAACGAGCTCGAGCACGACGACCTTGTCAGCGTCGTCTTCACCGCCACCGACGACCTGACGGCAGAGTTCCCGGCCGCCGCTGCTCGTGGCGTCGGGCTCGGCGACATCCCGTTGCTGTGCGCCCGCGAGCTCGCCATCGACGAGGGGAAGCCCATGTGCATCCGGGTCCTCGTCCACTGCTACACGGAGCGACGCCGCGACGAGCTGCACCACGTGTACCTCGAGGGGGCACGAACGCTCCGTGACGACCTGCCGGAGTAGGCGGGTGCGGTGCCGCGCTCGAGGATCAAGTTGAGTACGAGAGGCGCGACGCGATGATCGGAGCCGAGATCACGATCGCGGGCCCGCGGCCACTCCGCGGCACGATACGCGTCCCGGGGGACAAGGGCATCTCACACCGTGCACTGCTGTCGGCGGCGCTGGCATCGGGCCGCAGCACCATTCGAGGCCTCGCGGACGGCGACGACGTGCAGCGCACGCGCGCCGCGCTCGAGCAGCTCGCGGTGCGCGTGAAGGACTCCGAGCCGTCGACGGCGATGGTGCTCGGGACGGGCGCCGCCGGGCTGCGCGAGCCGGACGCGGTGATCGACTGCGGGAACTCGGGCACGACGATGCGCATGCTCGCCGGCGTGCTCGCAGGCCGCCCGTTCCTAAGTGTGCTCAGCGGCGACAGTTCGCTCCAGGGACGGCCGATGGGCCGTGTTGCCCGCCCGTTGCGCGCGTTGGGGGCTCGTGTCGACGGGCGCGCTGACGGCGAGCTCGCGCCTCTCGTGATCCGCGGCGGTGGTCTCACCGCTCGCCGGATCGAGCTCGACGTCGTGAGCGCGCAGGTAAAAACGGCGGTGATCCTCGCCGGCCTGCAGGCCCAGGGCGCGACCGAGGTCGTCGAGCCCGCGCCCAGCCGCGACCACACCGAGCGCATGCTCGAAGCGCTTCGTGCGCCCGTCACACACGTCGACGACCGCACGACCCGAGTCGAGACGGGGGCGCCGACAGCGTTCGAGCTCGACGTGCCCGGGGACCCGTCATCGGCCGCGCTCTTCGCCGTGGCCGCGTGCATCACCCCGGGCTCGTCGATCGTGATCGAGGACGTGTGCCTCAACCCGCGCCGCCTGGGCTTCGTCGACGTGCTCCGGCGCATGGGCGCGCTCGTGGTCGCCGAAGCAACGGGGGAGCGACTCGGCGAGCCGGTCGGCCGCTTGGAGGTCGAGGCCTCACCGCTCGTCGCCACCACGATCGTGCCCGATGAGGGGATGATCGACGAGATCCCCGTGCTCGCGGTTGCGGCCGCGTTCGCGGACGGGCTCACCGAGATCCGAGGCATCGCCGAGCTGCGCGTGAAGGAAAGCGACCGCGTCAACACGATCCAGCAGGAGCTGGCGCAGATGGGTGTCGGCGTCGAGACGAAACAAGACGCGATGACGATCCGCGGCGGCCACCCGCGGCCGGCGATGTTCAAGAGCCACGGCGACCACCGGATCGCGTTGGCAGCGGCAGTCGCCGCCAACGCGATGACGGGGAAGTCGACCGTGCGCGGCTGGCACTCGGTCGCGGTGTCGTACCCGCGCTTCGCC
>DATFPZ010000111.1:0-4893 GCA_035264545.1 Acidimicrobiia bacterium | reverse complement strand
CGTACCTCTGAGGTCGCTACGGGGAATCCCCCCAACGGATGATCCGCCTCCACGCGAGGGGGACGGAGAAGTTCCCCCCACCGGGCGTTTCACCGCAGCCGTGCCATCCGTACCTTCGCCACAGCGGTCGCGACCACTTCGGGCACTGCCGAGGAGAAGCTCATGGACCACGGTCCGCAAATGCACGGCATCTTGGTGATCGTCGTGGTGGCCGCCGCTCTCGGCGGGGGCCTCGTCTCTCTCGTCCGTAAGGCACGGAAGCGCTCCGATCGGAATCTCGAACGCGATCGGGATTCCGGGAAGTGAGCGCCCTTTCCGTCGCCCGCGATTCGATCGTCAGCGTCACCGGGCTCACCAAGCACTTCGGCGCGCTCGTCGCCGTCGACAAGGTGACGTTCTCGCTCGAGCCCGGAACGATCACCGGCTTCCTGGGTCCGAACGGCGCCGGCAAGACGACGACGCTGCGGGTGCTGCTCGGGCTGGCGGCGCCCACCGACGGCGACGCGTTCGTTTTCGGCCGGCGGTACGCAGAGCTCGACGCGCCGGCGCACCGGGTCGGAGCAGTGCTCGAGTCGAACGACTTCCACCCCGGGCGCTCTGGGCGGGACCACCTCCGGGTGCTCGCGCTGGCAGCCGATCTCCCGCTCAGCCGCGTCGAGGAGGTGCTGGAGTTGGTAGAGCTCGACGCTGTCGCCACCCGACGGGTCAAGGCCTACTCGCTTGGCATGCGCCAGCGCCTCGGGTTGGCGACGGCGCTGCTCGGCGCGCCCGAGCTGCTCGTGCTCGACGAGCCGGCGAACGGCTTGGATCCCGCCGGGGTGCACTGGTTACGTAGCTTTCTGCGCGACTTCGCCGAGGATGGCGGCACGGTGCTCGTCTCGAGTCACGTGCTCGCCGAGGTGGCACAGACCGTCGACCGCGTCATCATCATCGACCGTGGCCGCGTCGTCGCGAGCGCGCAGATCGACGAGCTTGCCGTTCGTGGGCAGACCCTCGAGGACTTCTACCTCGAGCTGACGGCGCGGGCGGCGTCGTGAGGGCGGAGCTTCGTTCCGAGCTGCTGAAACAGCGTTCGACGCGAACCACGACCAGCTTGCTGGCGGCGATGCTCGGCCTGGTATTGCTTGCCGTTCTCTTGCACGGCCTCGCCCTCCCCGCCGACAAGCTGACCAGCCGCTCGGATCAGCTCACAGTGCTGGTCGGGTGGGGAGAGGTTCTTGGTGCGCTGTTCGCCGGCTTGCTCGGCGCCATGTCGATCACGGGCGAGATCCGGCACGGCACGATCCGCCCGACCGTGCTCGTCACCCCGCGGCGCGGCCGCGTGATCGCCGCCAAGGCCGCCGTCGGGATGCTGACGGGGATCGTGTTCGGCGTGGTCGCGACGGGAGTCGCGGCCGGCGCCGGCAGCATTGCTCTGGCCGCGCGCGGGCTCGACATCCAGCTTGACGGGGGCGACTACGCGCTCCTGCTCGCCGGCGGCGCGGCGGCGGCGGCGCTGTGGGCGGTGATCGGTCTCGCGCTCGGGGCCGTCGTTCGCAATCAGGTGCCGGTCGTCGTCGGCATCCTGGCGTGGCTGCTGTTCGTCGAGGAACGGCTGGTCCAAAGCGTCCCCGACTTCGGCCGGCTCGCGCCGGGCGCGCTCGGACGGGCGATCAGCGGACAGGATCCGGGCACGCTGCTCGCGCCCGCGCTCGGCGTGTTGCTGCTCGCTCTCTACGCCGCGGCCGCGGCTGTGGTCGGCTGGCTCGCCACGACCCGCCGCGACGTCGTCTGACCCGCGGCCAAAGGAAACCCCGCACCTCCTACTTCTGCTCACCGGTCATCTCGCGGTACCAGGCGGGGCGTTCGGTGCGAGCCCAGTACGGCGTGACGCTCCCACGGGTCATGCCACCCAGCGCGACGGGATCGCGGATCGCGAAGTAGATGTGACCGAGCACGGCGATCCAGACGCCGAACGCGAACCAGTCGTGCACGAACGTCGCGCCGGTGCGCAGGTCGTTCGAGAACGGGTTCGGCCAGCGCAGCATCAAGCCGGTCGCGAGCATGACGACGACGGCGGCGGCGAAGAACGTGGCGTTGACCTTCTGCCCGGCGTTGAACTTGCCGATGTCCACGCGGCCCGGGCGGAGACGGTTGCGGCGGCGGAACCAGCGGGCGTCGTCACGGGTCCAGCGGTTGATTCGGCCGAGGTCGCGGCGGAGCTGCGCACCCCATCGTCCCGCCACACCGAGGACGACTGGGACCGGCAGCAGGATCCCGGCGTACACGTGGACCTGCCGGAACAGCTCGCGCCGGCCGAACATCGCCGAGAACGGTCCGGCGTACAGCACCGCCCCCGTCAGCATCAGCACGCCGAACAGCGCTGCCGTGGTCCAGTGCGCCGCTCGTTCGACCCGGTCGAAGCGCGGGATCACGCTGGCGTCACGGTGCGTTGTCGTCCCGGTTGTTCGAGCGCCCGATCCACGCGTCGACGTCGTAGCCGCGTTCCTCCCAGTAGCCGGAGACGACCTCATCGGTCACCTCGATCCTGTCGAGCCACTTGATGGACTTGTAGCCGTACATCGGCGCGATGTAGAGGCGCACGGGACCGCCGTGGGCATCCGACAGCTCTTCGCCTTCGAGCTCGTAGGCCACGAGCACGTCATCGCGCCGAGCCTGCTTGAGCGTGAGGCTCTCGGTATACGTGCCGTCGAACGACCGGAACCGCAGCGCCTTCGCGCCAGCCTGTACTCCGGCGCGATCGAGCACGTCGCCGAGCCGGACGCCCTTCCACTGGACGGCGAAGACCCGCCAACCCGTCACGCACTGGAAGTCGCGGGTGAGGCCCGTCGCCGGCATCGTCCGGAGCTCCGGATAGGTGAGCTCGAGCGGCTGGTCGACGAGACCTGAGACACGCAGACGATATTCGTCGTGCCCGCGATGCGGCATCGATCCCGTGACCGAGTAAATCCGGAACCGCCCAATCGGCAACAGCCCGGACAGCCCCGTGCCGTCCTTCGCCAGGTACGGGCCGACGTTCTGCTCGAGCCAGCGTTGCGCCTTCGAGCCCCACAGGATCCCCGCCGCACCCGCGCCGAGCAGCCCCAGGAACACCCGCCGGCCAACCGGTGTCCCGTCCATGCGCTCAGGATACGGACGCGCCCATCCGGCTGGATCAGTGGGTGCAGCGTGTTCTCAGAACATTTAGGCGCCGAGGGCCGGCAATTCGGAGAAACCGGCCTCGACGGACTTGGCGAAGTCGGCTGCGCTACGCGCCGTACTTCTGCAAGCGGCCGGCGTTGGCGAGCATCAGCGCCATGAGTTCCTTGGTGGGGCGGAGACCGAGCCCACCCTGCCGGCACCACCGCTCTCCGAAGCGATCGACGTCGTCGCGGCCACACCGATCGCTCCACAGGAGCGCCGGCACCGGGTGCCACGAGTGCGCAGCCATCTGGGAAGGGGTCGAGTGGTCGCCGGACACGACGACGACGTCGGGGCGCAGCTCGCGCAGCTCGGGCACGACGGCGTCGAGTTGCTCGACAGCCGCGATCTTGCGCGGACGGTCGCCGTCCTCCCCGGCCGAGTCGGTCCCCTTGTGGTGCAGGAAGAAGTAGTCGTACTCGCCCCAGGCGTCGCGCAGGATCTGGAGCTCGTCCGCGAGTGACGCCGGCCGCCCGAGCACGTCCATGCCGAGCAGGCGGGCGATGCCGCGGTACATCGGGTAGATCGCGACGGCGGCGGCGCGTAGCCCGTACCGCTCCGCGAACCCGGGCAGCTCGCGGTGCGTGTCGAAGCCGCGCAGCAGGACGCCGTTCGCCGTCGGTTCGGCAGCCAGGACGCGCCGCGCCTGCGCGACTACGTCGGTGACGAGCTCTGCAGTGTGCTTGGCGTCGGGCTCCAGCGGCTGCGGATCGAGCGGCGCAACGCCCTCGTGCTGCGGGTCGGTGTCGGTGAGCGCGGGGTCGAGACCGGGGCCGCGCAGCACGACGAGCAGACGGTGCTCGCGTTCGTGGCGGAAGAACACCTCGGCACCCTCGAGATGCACACCGTCCTGCAGCTTGGTCACGATCGCGGTTGCTTCGTCGTCGGGAAGCCGTCCGGCGCGGCGGTCGGCGACCGTCCCGTCGGCGGCGAGCGTGCAGAGGTTGCCGCGGGCGGCGACGTCGCCCGGTCGCAGCTCGAAGTCGAGCCCGGCCGCGCTCAGCGCGCCGCGCCCCAGCTCGAAGCGCTCGGGGTCGTAGCCGAACAGGCCGAGGTGTCCGGGTCCCGAGCCGGGTGTGATGCCGGGACCGACGGGCTCCACGAGCCCGGTCGTGCCTTCGGCGGCGAGCTCGTCGAGGTGCGGCGTGGTCGCTTCCTCGAGCTCGGTGCCGTGCTCGCCGTCGGCGTAGCCGCCGAGCCCGTCCATGACGACGAGCAGGATCTTGGTGTCCGCGGCCTGGATCAGCGGCGTGACGTCCATGCGATCACGGTACCGCGGTCGTTGTCATCGACTGTGGGTGACTACTTGGTCTGACCACGGCCGCGCTCGACGACGGCGGATCGGCGTCGCTCGATCTCGGAAGGATCGACACGGAAGTTGCGGAACCGCTCCTGCTCGAGCGCGATCGCGTCTCCCACGGTGAGCTTGGAGCCGCGGTCGTAGAGCTGCTTGAGGTTCCGCACCGCCTGTTGGTCGTTGCCGACGATGTCGGCCGCGAGCCCCCGGGCGGCCGGGAGCAGCTCGTCGTGATCGACGACGTGGTTCACCAAACCGAATTCGAGCGCCTTGCGCGCGTCGATGAAGTTGCCGGTGAGGCTCATCTCCTTGGCCTTGCGGAGCCCGACGGTCTGCGGGAGGAACACACTCAGCCCGCCACCCGGCGTCACGCCCACACGTGCGTGCGTGTCGCCGAAGGTGGCGCGCTCCGACGC
>DATFPZ010000110.1:0-6415 GCA_035264545.1 Acidimicrobiia bacterium | reverse complement strand
GGTCCAGCGCCGGCTCCGAGTCCGACGGGTACGTGATCGGCGGTCCGGCATCGGCGGTGACGGGCGGGAACGGGCGACCGGCGCCGAAGCGCGAGAGCTTCTCGTTCGCATCGGACACCGTGTCACGCACGGCGAGGTAGGCCTCGGCGAAGCGATCGCGGTCCTCCCGCAGCTGATCGATGTACGCACGCAGCATGTCGCGACGGCGGTTCAGGTCTGACAGCACGCGCTCGCGGAGCGCCCGCGCCTCGGCGACCATCTCCCGGCCCCGCTCGCGCGCGGTCTCGACGATGGCGCGCGAATCCCTGTTCGCCAGCTCGAGCTGCTCGGTGCGGATGCGTGCCGACTCCTCCCGCGCGGCCCGCTCGACGTTCGACGCCTCTTCACGCGCCCGTTGCGCCACCTTCTCGGCCGACTCCTCGGCAGAACGCAGCGTGCGGGCGACCTCCTGTCCCACCTGCTCGACGAGCTGGTCGCGGGATGGCAGGGGCGGATGCCGGAGCTGGCCCTCGAGATCGGCGAGCCGCCGGTTCACGGCGTCGAACTCGTCGGCCACCCGCCGGAGGAACGCGCGCACTTCCCTCTCGTCGAGACCCTTCCTGGCCTTCCGGAAATCCTGCCGCTCGATCTGGGCGGGCGTGAGCCGGGGCTCGTGCGAGCCGGCCGGGCGTGGCTCTTCGATCGACATCGGCGCAACTGTATTGGGGCTAAGGGCAGGCTGCGGCGGGGGGCGCGGGCGGGACGCCGGTGTCATCGCCGCCGAAGTTCTTCAGCTCGGTCAAGGCGTCGTCGAGGGTCCGGATGCCGACGACCTTCATCCCATCGGAGCGGCTGCGGGCCGCCTTGACCTCCTCGGTCGGGACGAGGAACAGCTTCGCTCCCGCCCGGTCGGCGGTCACCGCCTTCTGCTCGGCACCCCCGATGGGCCCCACCGTGCCGTCGGCGCGGATGGTCCCGGTGACCGCCACCTTCTTGCCGCCGGTCAGGTCGCCGGGGGTGAGCTCGTCGAGGATCGTGAGCGTGAACGCGAGCCCCGCCGACGGCCCGCTCACGCGGCCGGTATCGATCTCGACGTTCACCGGGAAGTCGAACTTCTCGCTGCGGGTTGCGGTCTGGACGCCGACCTGGGCGCGGCCCTGGCAGGGGCCCTGCTGCGAGGCGCGGCTCACGACCGTCACCGGCGTGCTGCTTCCGCCTCGGTCGACCGTGAAGGTGACCGGCTGACCCGGGGGCCGACTGCGCACGATCGGCCCGAGCTGCTCGGCGAGCGTGACGGGCTCGCCGTCGACGGTGGTGATGACGTCGCCGACCCGGAGCTTGCCGTCGGCCGGGGCGCGCTTCTGCACGGCCGTGACAACGGCACCGGCTCCGGTGACGGGGACGGTGTATCCGAGCCGCTCGAGCGCGACCTGCTTGGCGGTCATCTGCGAGTCGGCCATCTCGAGCTTGTTGAGCCGCGCGTCCTCGGCGCGGGAACGGCCCTGCAGCACCTTGTCCTCCGAGACGACCTCGGTGTCGTCGTCCAACCAGCCCGACAGCACCGCGAACGCGTTCGGGCGATCGCTCGACACGGAGACGGTGAGGAACAGCAGATCGCCGCGGTGCGTGTAGGTGGGCGCGCCCTCGATCTTCACGACGCGTTCGACCGCGCTCGCGGTCCCCGGGGCGATCAGCACGTACGGGAGACGGATCAGGGCGCCGCCGAGGATCACGAGCACGACGAGGATGCCGGCGACCGTGCCGGCGGCGACGAGCGGGCGCCGTCGACGCGGGGGCGGCGCCGGCGGGAGAGGCGGGGGCGGGAGGGGTTCGTCCCTCTCCTCGTTCATCGACAGAGCCTGCCATGCACCACCGCGGCCGACGGTCGCGGCTCCCTATGGTCTGGGCATGCCCGCCGACGATTGCGCCGACCGGCGAACAGCCGTCGAACGAGCCGCCGACGCGGCGGCGCTCGGTCTGCAGGCGCGGCTCCCGGCGGGCGCAGCCGCCGACCTCGAACGCGCCGCCCGTGACGACCCCGATGCGCGGGTGCGGGCGGCTGCGCTCGGCGCGCTCGCCCGCGCCGCCGGGCGGCGGCGGGCAACCGCGGCGTGGCGGCTCGCGCTCGCCGATGCCGACGCTGCGGTGCGCCGGCGCGCCGCCGACCTCGCCCCCGGGCTCGGCGCGCCGGCCCGGCCACTCCTGGCCCTCCTCGGCGACGACGACATCACCGTGATCGAGGCGAGCGCGTGGGCGCTCGGCGAGCTCGGCGCGGCGGCGGTGCGCGCCGGCGCGGTCTCCGCGCTCGTCGCCGTCGCTCGTACGCACGACGACCCGCTGGCCCGCGAGGCCGCGGTGGCCGCGCTCGGGGCCCTCGGCGACCCAGCCGGTCTTCCCGCCGTGCTCGCCGCCTGCCGGGACAAACCGGCCGTCCGCCGCCGCGCCGTGCTCGCCCTCGCGCCCTTCGACGGCGCCGAGGTCGAGGAGGCCTTGCGCGCCGCGCTCGAGGACCGCGATTGGCAGGTGCGGCAGGCGGCCGAGGACTTACTTGCCGAGTAGCGCTGCGACGGCGCTGGCCGAGTAGCACGGCGACGGCGACGGGTCGCCGGCATCGGCCGTCGGCGCCGAGCGTCAGCGAGGCGCCGGGCATGTGGGTGGGTGGGGGCCGATGCCGGCGTGCCCGGCGTCGGCGGTGCACACGCGTGTTACGACCGCGGGCGGTCCATGAACATCTCTTTGAGGCGGTCGAAGCTCTCGAGGCAGCGGCCGGCGCCGTGCACGACACACTCGAGCGGGGCGTCGACGAGGTGGACGGGCAGCGCGGACTCCTTCGAGATGCGCTGGTCCATGCCACGCAGCATGCCGCTGCCGCCGACGAGGTGGACGCCCTGGAGGATGAGGTCCTGCGCGAGCTCGGGCGGGGTCTTCCCGAGCGCGCGCACGATGATCTCGAGGATGGCGCGCACGGGCTCGTCGACTGCCTCGCGCACCTCCTCCGGGCTCAGCACGATGATCTTGGCGGTGCCGGTTGTCAGGTCACGCCCGCGAACCTCGGCCTTGTACTGGTCGCCGCTCGGGAAAGCCGAGCCGATCGCGACCTTGATCTCCTCTGCCGTGCGCTCCCCGATCGCCATGCCGTATTCACGCCGCACGTACGCCTGAATGGCGGCATCCATGTCGAACCCGCCGACGCGGACCGCTTCGAGCGCGACGACGCCACCCAGCGAGATGACCGCGACCTCGGAGGTCCCGCCGCCGACGTCCACGATCATGTTCCCGAGCGGCTCGTGGATCGGCAGCGACGCGCCGATGGCGGCGGCCATCGGCTGCTCGATCAGGAACGTCTGGGCGGCGCCGGCGCGCCGGGCCGCCTCGAGCACGGCGCGCTGCTCGACGTGCGTGATCGCCGACGGCACGCAGATGAGGACGCGCGTCCGATAGAAGCGCGAGACGCCCGCGCGCTGGAAGAGCAGGCGGATCAGTCGTTCGGTGACCTCGAAGTCCGTGATCGCCCCGCCTCGCAGCGGCCGGACGGCCACGATGTATCCCGGCGTGCGGCCGATCATCTGCCACGCCTCGTGACCGATCGCGAGCACTTCGTTGGTGCGGCTGTTGAGCGCGATCACGGTCGGCTCGTTGACGATGATGCCTTCGCCACGCGAGTAGACCAGCGTGTTGGCGGTCCCGAGATCGATGGCGAGATCGCGGGCCAGGCCGATCACCCGGCCCTGGTCGACGGGCGGACCGGGCGAACGGGGTTGGCGTGCTCGGCCCATTCGGAACCGTCGGCCCAGTGCTCACGCTTCCAGATCGGCACGGTCTCCTTCAGCGTGTCTATGCCGAAGCGCGCCGCCGCGAATGCCTCGGCGCGGTGCGGCGCCGAGACGACGACTGCCACGGATGCTTCGGACAGCGCGAGGTCGCCGACTCGATGGAGCAGGGCGACACGCTCGACGTCGGGCCAGCGCCGGCGCAGCTCGTCCGCGATCTCTTCGAGCCGGCGCGTCGCCGCCTCTTCGTATGCCTCGTAGGTCAGGCCGCGCACGCCGGCCCGGCCGTCGGAGTGTTCGCGCACGACTCCGAGGAACGACACGACCGCGCCACTGCCCGGCGTGGTGACCCACGCGTTGGCGGCTTCGACGGGAAGCGGCAGCGACGTGAGTGCAACCCAGTCGCGTCCGGCAGGGGGCGCGAGCACGCACGTCATGGTACTGCCGCACCTCAGCGGCGACCGGGAAGCGCGCCGACGGCACGCGGACCGCGACCGAAAACGAGGAACTCGGTCGTACACTTCGACGCCATGCCGGGCAACGAGCCGGAGGACGAGAGCTCCGGCGGCCCGCCGCCCGACCCGTCCGAACGGATGTGGGTTCACCCCACCGAGATGACGTCGTTCGTGGCCACCAGCCGGCCTCGTTCGTCTCGACGCGGTCGCTGGGTGGCGCTCGCCGCCGGCGTGACCGTGGTTGCGGCCCTCGCCGGCGTCGTCGCGGTCATGACCGTCAACGACTCGGGCAGTCCCGCTCCGCAAGTGCGCAGCGGCGCGATCCAGCGGATGGTGGCGACCCTCGCGCCGAGCATCGTCGCGGTGCGGACGACGCGCGGTGACGAGACCGGACGCGCGTCGGGCGTCTGTGTGCAGGCAGGCCAGGTCGTCACGAACGCGCACGCGGTCGACGGCGCGGACGCGGTGTCGATCGTCACCGCCGACGGCCGCACGCTGCCGGCGGCCCTCGACGCGACTGATCCCGTCTCCGACCTCGCCGTCCTCACGGTCGACGGGACGAACATGCAGCCCGCCCAGCTCGGGGCGTCGACCGGCCTCGAGGTGGGTCAGCAGGTGGTCGGCGTGGCGGCATCGGCGTCGGGGCGCCATCGCTGGGTCGACGTCGGCGAGATCGGGGCCTTCAACCGCGCGTTCGTCTGGGGGGAAGGAGTCTCGGTGCCCGGGCTCATCGAGACCGACATGACCGCCGGCGGCGAGCACTCGGGCGGCGCGCTCGTCGACAGCCGTGGCGCGGTCATCGGGATCCTCGTCGTGCCGCCGGGCTCCTCCACCGCGGGATTGGCCCTCCCGATCGACCAGGCGCGCGACGTCGCCGCCCAGCTGACCGCACGCGGGAGCGCCGAGCACGGCTGGCTCGGCGTCTGGGCCACCGACGACACCGACCGCGTCGGCGGCGGTGCGCGCGTTCAGGGCGTCGTCCCCGGAAGCCCCGCCGACGATGCCGGGCTCGTGCAGGGAGACGTGATCGTCGACATCGGGAAGGCGGGTTCAACCACCGCGATCTCGAGCGTTGCTCAGCTGATGAGCGAGGTCGGGCGGCGCAAGCCGGGTGAGAAGATCAACGTCACGCTGTATCGCGACCGCGGGAAGCGCCGCGTCGGCGTCGAGCTCGGCGACCAACGGGACGCAAGCGCAACCGCGGGTCCGGTGCCCGCCGAGCCCGGCAACGCGCAGTGATTTGCCGGGCGCGGGTGACCTCGGCACGATGGAGCACATGAGCGTGAGCGAAGAACCGCTTCTCGAGGAGCCGGCTGCCGGCGAGTTGCACGTGGACCAACTCGAAGCCGCCGACCGCGAGCTGCTGAACGCCGTCCAGTGGGACTTCCCGCTCGAGCCGCGGCCCTACCTCGTGCTCGCCGAGCGGCTGGGCATCGACGAGGCCGAGGTGCGCACGCGCGTCGCGCGCGTCAAGGAGCTCGGGGTGCTGCGCCAGCTCTCCGCGATCTTCGACACGCGGGCGCTGGGATACGGCTCGTCGCTGGTCGCGGCGAAGATCGATCCCGACCGGGTCGACGAAGCTGCCGCTGTCATCAGCGCGCACCCGGGCGTCAGTCACAACTACAAGCGCAACCACGCCTACAACCTCTGGTACACGATCGCGGTTCCACCCGGAGATTCGCTCGACGACCACATCGAGGTGCTGCACCGCTCGTCGGGGGCGCTCGTCACGCGGAAGCTCCCGACGCTCAAGCTCTACAAGATCGGCGTCAAGCTCGACATGACCGGGCAGACCCCCGCTGACGCCCGGGTCGACGTGTTGGAGCACGAGCGGCCCGAGCGGAGGGAGCACATGGACGCGCCGGAGCTGTCGGACCTCGAGGTCGCTGCGATCCGCATCTCGCAGGAAGACCTTCCGCTGGTCGAGCGCCCGTTCGCCGCCGAGGCCGAGCAGATCGGCACCGACGAGGCGACGCTCCTCGCGATGCTGCGTTCATTCAAGGAGCGCAAGCTGATGCGCCGGTTCGCGGCGGTGATGAACCACCGCAGCGCGGGCTACAAGGCCAACGCGATGGGCGTGTGGGCGGTCCCCGAAGAGCAGCTCGAGGAGATGGGCCCGCGGATGGCCGGATTCGCGTTCGTGAGCCACTGCTACAAGCGACCTACGTACGAGGACTGGCCGTACTCGGTGTTCACGATGGTGCACGGCCA
>DATFPZ010000109.1:0-2723 GCA_035264545.1 Acidimicrobiia bacterium | reverse complement strand
AGCGACGCTGGTCGCCGGCCACTCGGCACACGTCCCGCAGGGCCCCAACGGCCGCACGCTCTTTGACCTGGGCGACTTCATCGACGACTACTCCGTCGACCCGCTGATGCGCAACGACCTCGGGCTGCTCTGGCTGATCACGCTCGACGCCGGCGGTCCGCTCCGGGTCGAAGGCGTGCCGCTGAAGCTCGAGTTCGCTCACACACGCCTGGCCAGCCATGTCGAGGCCACGCTGCTGCTCGCCCTACTCGAGGAACGCTGCGCCGCTGTCGGGTCGAGCGTGCGGCGGGAGGATGAGCGGCTGGTGTTCGAGACCGGCCGCGCTCAATCGCGCCAGGCCCGCGAGTGACTCGTGCCGTCAACACGTCGGTGCGCGCTCGACCCACGAACGGGATGGCCAGACCGCTTACGATGAAATGGACGATCCATGGTCGTGACGGGCGACGATGTCCGCGCCTCCGCATTGTGGACAGAAGCATGCGTCAGCCGATCGTCAGTCGACACGCTCGGAGCTCGTCCGCAGCAGGCGCGCCGCGGAGCGGGCACCCAGGCGATCGCATCTGGGCGAAGGCGAGCGCGGGGAGCGCGACGCCGCCTCCTCGCCGGTTTCCATGCCCGGCCGGGGACCGCGTCCTGCTCTTGGCGAAGAGCGGGTCTTGAGCGACGCGGAGCCTGACGCCCGCTCCGGTGCTAACGGGGTACTTGAGTTTCGTCCATTCGGCTGCCGGCTGAATGGGGGCGCGACATGTCTGCCGCGAGATCGATCCCCGCCGGATCAGCGGCCCCGGACCAGATAGCCTCCCGTCGGTGACGTCCGGCCCGACCGAGCCCGCGGAGCCGAGGGCCAGGTACATGCTGATCTTCCGGGGCGGTGCGGTGTCGCGGGATGACGTCTCGCCGTCGGTGCTTCAGGCGCACGTGGAGAAGTGGTATCGGTGGTCAGACGAGCTCGCCCGTCAGGGCCGTCGCAACGTCGGCACGGCGCTCGACAACGGGGGCAAGGCGGTGGGCGGGCACGAGCGCGTCGTCACCGACGGTCCCTACGCGGAGTCGAAGGATCTGGTGACGGGCGCGATGATCATCGACGCCGCCTCGCTGGAGGACGCCGTCGAGGTGGCCCGCCGGTGTCCGACCTACGAGTTCGGCGGGTCGGTCGAGGTGCGCCCGGTGCAGGACTGACTCGGCGTGGGCGGGGACCGTGACGTCCAAGCGTCGTCGAGCGGGCTGATCGAGGACCTGTTCCGCAACGAGCACGCGCATCTCGTCGCGGCGTTGACCCGGATCCTCGGCACGTCGAACGTCGCGCTGGCCGAGGACGTCGTCCAGGACGCCTTGGTGAGCGCCATGCACGCATGGCGGTTCGGGCCGCCTCGCGACCCGAAGGCGTGGATCGTCCGGGCCGCGCGCAACCGGGCCATCGACGTCATCCGCCGCGAGCGCCGCGGCGCGTTGCTGCTGCCCGAGCTGGCGAGCCTGACCGCGGCGACCGACACGATCGACGCCGCGTTGGCCCCGGCGGCCGACCGGGCCAACCAGCTGGCGATGATGTTCGCCGTCTGCGACCCGACGCTGACGCCGGAGACGCGCGTCACCCTGATCCTGCGGTGGCTCTGCGGCCTGTCGCCCAAGGAGATCGGCCAGGCGTTCCTGGTGGACACGCAGACGATCGACAGGCGGCTGCACCGCGGCAAGGCGCGGCTTCGAGAGCTGGGCCGGCTCGTCGACGTCGACCACCTGCCCGACCTCGAGGAGCGCCGCGGCTCGGTGCTGCAGGCGCTCTATCTGCTGTTCAACGAGGGCTACCACGGCAGCAACCCCCGCGAGCCCGTTCGCCCGTTCCTGTGCACCGACGCGCTGCGCCTGACCGAGATGCTGCTCGACACGAGCGCGACGGCGCATCCGGACGTGTCCGCCCTGGCAGCGCTGTTCTGCTTCGACATCGCCCGCCTGTCGACGCGGCTGGACGCCGAGGGCGTGTTCGTGCCGCTGGAGGAGCAGGATCGGACCCGGTGGGACTGGGCGCTGATCGAGCGCGGGCTCGGGCACCTCGCGGGGTCGGCCGCAGGCGACCGCATGTCACGGTGGCACCTCGAGGCCGGCATTGCCTGCGAGCACGCCGTGGCGCCGTCGGTCCGCGCGACCGACTGGGGCCGGATCGTGGCGTTCTACGACCTGCTCGTGGCGCAGGCGCCCGGCCCGATCGTGGCGCTCAACCGGGCGCTCGCCGTGGCCGAGCGCGACGGGGTCGAGGAGGGCCGCCGTCAGCTCGTCGAGGTCGCCGGCGACAAGAAGCTGGCCCGCTACCCGTTCTACTGGGCGGCCCTGGCGGACCTGCAGCGGAGGGCCGACCGGCCCGCCGAGGCGCGGGCGAGCTACGAGCGCGCGATCGAGCTCTCCCGGAGCCCGGCCGAACGGGCCTCATACGGGCGGCGCTTGCACCTCCTCGAAACTTCGTAGCGGCGCGTCCGGTTTCGGCCGGTCCCGTTCGTCTTCCTGGCGTAGCTCACTAACGACACAGGAGGAGCACCGCGATGCGCAAGCTCATCGAGTCCACCCTCGTCTCCCTGGACGGCGTCATCGAATCGCCAGAACGCTGGGCGATCTTCGACGACGAGGCCAGCGAGCTGTCCATGCGGGAGCTGGACAACTACGACGCGTTCGTCATGGGCCGCGTCACCTACGAACGGTTCCGCGACAACTGGGGTGCCGGCGGCAACCCCTAC
>DATFPZ010000108.1:0-2860 GCA_035264545.1 Acidimicrobiia bacterium | reverse complement strand
TGTCGTTGAAGAACGCGTGGTCGGCGCCCGGGAACGTCCGCACCTCGTGCGTGAGCCCGGCGGCCTCGAGCGCGGCGATCGCGACGTCACGGGTCGCGTTCACGCGGCTGTCGAGCTCGGCGTAGACGGCGAGCACGGCTGCCTTCGATCCCGAGAAGTCGGGATTCTCCGGCGCCGGCCCGTAGAAGGGCGCGGCGGCGGCCAAGCGCGCCTCACCCGCCGCCAGCAGCTGCCACGTCAAGCCACCGCCGAAGCAGAATCCGATGACGCCGAGTTTGGCGTTCCGGTCGCGCCGTGCGAGCTCATAGATACCGGCGCGAAGGTCGGCGATCAGTCGCTCGGGCGCGGCACGGCCGAGCGCGGCGGTTGCCTCGGCTTCTCCGCCGATGGCCGCGGTACCACCCTCCTCGGAGAGGAGATCGACGGCGAGCGCCGAATACCCGTCGCGCGCGAGCCGGGGCGGGATGGAGCGGATGTGGTCGGTCAGGCCCCGGTTCTCGTGGATGACCAGCACGGCGCCTTTCGCATCGGACGCCTTGGCCCACGCGCCCTGTAACTCACCCTGTGGGCCGCGGAACGTCACCGTCTCGGCGGTGGCCGGCGCGCCGCTCGTGGTCGATGCGCCCGGCTTCCGGGTCTGCTTGCTGCCGCCTCCGTCGCCGCCGCACGCGGCGAGGAGCGCGGCAGCGCCGCTCGCGGTCAACCCGAGGAGGCCGAGGCGCCGGAGAGCCTCCCGTCGGCTGAGGATCGCATCGGAGTAGTCGAGAGCGATCTCCTCGGCGAGGTACCCCCGCATCGCCACGTCGAAGAACGTAGCGGCTAGCTGCCGTCGTGGTGCGAGCGGCGTTGGACGTCGTCGGCGAGCGGCCTTCCGATGGGTTGCTCGGCCTCTTCGGCGAGGTGGGCGACGAGCCCGGCCGTACGGGCGATGAGCGCGAAGCCGCGCACGCTCCCCGGGGGAACACCGACGTCGACGAGGGCCGCTCCGCCGGCGCCGGCACCGTTGATCGGCAGATGACGGCCGGTCATCTGCTCGTGGGCGGCGGCGACGTGCTCGAGCAACCGGAGGTGCGGGCCGTGCAGGCCCTCCTCGGCCGCGAGCTCGTACAGGCGCGGCACACGCGGATCCAGGGCGCGGTGCACGGGGTGACCAAGCCCGGGCACGCGCTGCCCGGCGCGGCGGCGCTCCTCGACCGCGGACTCGGCGACGCGCTGCAGCGACGCATCGTCCGTCCCTTCGTTCCCCCGCGCCTTCAGCGCGTCGGCGAGGAAGGACGCCGTGTCGCCGGTCGGGCCCAGGAACACGCTGCCCGCGCCGAGCAGCCCGGCAGCGACTGCGCCCTGGACGGCTTCGGGCGCGCCGGTATAGGTGAGGCGCGCGGCCAGGGCGCTGGGCGTGAGACCGTGGTCGGCCAGAGACACGAGCACCGCGTCGACGATCCGACGTTCGCCCGGCGTCGGCTCCTGCCGGGTGACGAGGAGGTACGCGAGCTCGGTGAGGGTGAGCCGACCCATGACCTCGCTCGGAAGGTCGCGGCCGCCGACTGTGATCCGGTCGGCAGTTGCGGACCCGATCCAGGTGCGCAACCACTCGGAGTCGCCGGGCCGGGGCGGATCGGCGTCAGCCAAGGTCGACCTCCTCGGGCGTGCGCTCGATAGGGAGCCGGTGCTTCGCAAGGCGGCCGGTCGGCGTGTGCGGCAGCTCGTCCACGATCTCGAAGTACCGGGGGACCTTGAAGCGGGCGAGATGCTCTCCCGCGAACACGTGCACACCGGCCACGTCGACCGTTCGTCCCGGCGCGGCGGTCACGAACGCCTTGACGTCCTGCTCGGAGAGCTCGGACGGGACGCCGATGACGGCGGCTTCGGCCACGTCGGGATGGCGCTCGAGCGTGGCCTCGACCTCGGCCGGTGACAGGTTCTCGCCGCGTCGGCGGATGACCTCCTTCTTGCGACCGACGAACGTGAAGGTCTCGTCGCCGTTGTCGCGGACGAGATCACCCGTTCGCAACCATCCGTCGACGAGGACCTCGGCCGTCTCGTCCGGCATCTCGTAGTACCCGCGCATGATGGCGGGGTTCCGCAGCTCGAGCTCCCCGACCCCGCCCGCGCCGACCGGTCCGGTGTCACCCACGACCCGGACGTCGTTGACGTGCCCGAGATTCGGATGCTGCCGAGCAGACCCGAGCGAGCCGAACGGTCGTGATCCGTAGCGCCACACGAGCCCGTACGGCGTCTCGGACAGGGCGTAGCCGCACACGATCTCGAACCCGAAACGCTTTTCGATTTCCAGCTGCCGGTCCCGATCCGGCGACGGACCGGTGTAACAGAGCCGGATGGGATTGTCGGCGTCGTCGGCTCGCGGGGGCTGGCGCATCAGGATCTCGAGCATCGCGCCGATCGCATTGAACTCGGTCGCCTCGTACCGCCGGGCGGCGGCGATGAAGTCGCTCGCCGAAAACCCGGACAGCAGCACGAGGCTCGCCCGGGCGGCGAGCGAGCCCAGCGTCGAGTACGCGGGCGCGTTGATGTGGAACAACGGCAGCGAGGTCATCAGGCGATCGTCGCTCGTCAACTGCAGCCAGTACGGGAACCCCTCACCCGCCATCACATAGGCGAGGTGGGTCTGCATGACGAGCTTCGACCGGCCCGTGGTGCCCGAGGTCGGGATCATGACCGCGACGTCGCCTTCGTCGACGTTCGCCGGACCCCGGCCGTCCGGCGCGGCCATGAGGAGCTCCGCGACATCGGCGCGCCCGACGCCGACCCCCGCCTCGTCCACGGCATCGTCGACGATCGACACGAGGGCGCTGTCCGTGACGACGAGGCTCGGCGCGGCTTGACGCACGAAACCCGCGAG
>DATFPZ010000107.1:0-21117 GCA_035264545.1 Acidimicrobiia bacterium | reverse complement strand
TCTCTTCACGCTCGTCCCACTCGTGCCCGGCGGGCCGCACGACCTGCTCGGCGAAGTCGTGGACCCACTTCTGGATCTGCTGCTGATCCTCGTTGAGGTCGAGCGAGAACTCGGCCATGGCGTCCTCCTTGCGGCGGCGAGAGCCGATCCGGAAGTTACTGGCTGGTAACCGGGAACATTACCCCCTCACCATCGCGAGGCCAAACACCCGGTCGCAATCGACGCTCCTTGACTCACGCGAGCGCGGTTATCCTCGCAAATACGAGGAAACCGCGTAGAATCTTCTGCGTGAGCGAGCTTCGGATCGGGCGAGCCGCCGAGCTGCTCGGCGTGAGCGCCGACACCGTCCGGCGCTGGGCCGACGACGGACGGCTTCCCACCCGACGCACCACCGGCGGCCAGCGGATCGTCGACGGCGCGGCCCTGGCCGAGCTGGCGGTCGAGCAGGCGAGGACACCCGAGGCCGGCGCCATCGTGGGTCGGTCGGCGCGCAACCGGTTCACGGGAATCGTGACGCGGGTCGTCAAGGACAAGGTGGCGGCGCAGGTCGAGCTCCAGGCCGGTCCGCACCGGGTCGTATCGCTGATGACACGCGAAGCCGCCGACGAGCTCGGCCTCGAGCCCGGCGCGCTCGCGGTGGCAGCGGTGAAAGCCACCAACGTCGTCATCGAGGTGCCCGGCGAGTGATGCGGCGGGCGTTCGTCGTCATCGCGGCGTTCGCGGCCGTGGTTTTGGGCGCGGCCCCACCCGCTCGGGCGACGGGGAAGAAGCCGTCCGGCGGGATCACCGTGTTCGCGGCCGCGTCCCTGACGGACTCCTTCAACGCCATCGCGAAGCAGTTCGAGAAGCGCTACCCGGACGTGTCCGTGAAGTTCGACTTCGACTCGTCGTCGAACCTCGCCTCTCAGATCCAGCAAGGCGCGCCGGCAGACGTGTTCGCGTCGGCCGACGAAGCCAACCTCCAGAAGGTGGTCGACTCCGACGACGTCACGGCGACGCCGGTGGTGTTCGCCAAGAACCGTCTCGAGATCGCGGTCGACAAGGGCAATCCCAAGGAGATCAGGCGCCTCGCCGATCTCGACCAATCGGGGCTCGTCGTGGTCCTGTGTGCCGACGCCGTCCCGTGCGGGAAGTACGCAACCGAGGCGTTCGCCAACGCCGGCGTCAGCGTGCGCCCGGCGTCGAAGGAGGAGAACGCCAAGGCGACCCTGAGCAAGGTTTCGCTCGGTGAGGCGGACGCCAGCGTCGTGTACGTCACGGACGTCAAGGCGACCAAGGGTGATGTCACCGGGGTGAAGATCCCCGACCGGCAGAACGTGGTCGCCACCTACCCGATTGCGGCGGTCAAGGACACGCAGAACTCCGCCGCAGCCGAGGCGTGGGTGCAGTTCGTCCAGTCGAAGGCGGCGCAGAGCACGCTGCGGAAGCTCGGGTTCCTCCCGCCGTGAGGCGGCGGACACGGTCGAGGCCCCCGATCGCCGTCGCGATCCTGGCCGCGCTCGCCGTCGTGTTCTTCGTCGTCCCGGTGGTCGGGCTGCTCCAGCGCGCGCCGTGGTCGGAGCTCGGCGACGACCTGACGGACCCCGTCGTGCGGGACGCATTGCGACTGTCGCTCGTCTGTTCGCTCGGCGCTACCGCGCTGGCGTTCGTGCTCGGCTTGCCGCTCGCCTGGATCCTGGCTCGCACACAGCTGCCCGGACGCCGCATCGTCCGGGCCCTCGTCCTGTTGCCGATGGTGCTGCCGCCGGTCGTCGGCGGCGTCGCTCTCTTGCTCGCGTTCGGCCGGCGCGGGCTGGTCGGGCAATACCTCGACGACTGGCTGGGCGTCCGCCTTCCGTTCACGACGTGGGGCGCGATCCTCGCTGAGGCGTTCGTCGCGATGCCGTTCTTCATCATCGTCGTCGAGGCCGGGCTCCGATCGCTCGACCGGCGTTACGAGGACGCCGCCGCCACGCTCGGCGCCCGCGGCTTCACGACCTTCCGGCGGGTCGTGCTGCCGCTGATCGCCCCGTCCTTGGTGGCGGGGGCGGCGCTCACGTGGGCGCGGGCGCTCGGCGAGTTCGGGGCGACGATCCTGTTCGCGGGGAACCTCCAGGGCGAGACACAGACCATGCCGCTGGCGATCTTCGTCGAGCTCCAAACCAATCTGGGCGGCGCGATCGCACTCAGCCTGGTGCTGCTGGCGGTGTCGGTCGTCGTGCTCGTGTCGCTGCGCGACCGCTGGTTCCCGGCGTGAGTCTCGACGCGCGCGTCGGCGTCCGCCTCGGAACGCTCGCGCTCGACGTCCCGCTCGAGGCCCGGCTCGGTGAGACGGTCGTGCTGCTCGGACCCAACGGGGCCGGGAAGACGACCGTGTTGCGAGTGATCGCAGGATTGCTCGCCCTCGACGAGGGGCGTGTCGCCGTCGACGGCCACATGCTCGACGACCCGACCTCGGGCGTATGGATCCCGAGCGAACGGCGACCCATCGGGTACGTCTTCCAGGACTACGCACTGTTCCCACATCTGAGTGCGCTCGAGAACGTGGCATTCGGGTTACGTGCCCGCGGGGTTCGCCGGCGAGAGGCCGCTCGTCGGTCTCACGGGTGGCTCGAACGCGTAGGCATGGCCGCCCATGCTGCAGATCGCCCGCACGCGCTCAGCGGAGGGCAAGCGCAGCGGGTTGCGCTCGCCCGGGCGCTCGTGCTGGAGCCACGCGTCCTGCTGCTCGACGAGCCGCTGTCCGCGCTCGACGCGAGCGCCCGTGTCGACACACGCCGGGAGCTGCGCCACCACCTCGAGGCGCACGCGGGGGCGCGGGTCGTAGTCACCCACGATCCGGTCGACGCCATGACCCTGGGCGACCGCGTCGTCGTGCTCGAGGCCGGTCGGGTCGTGCAGGCAGGATCGCTCGCTGAACTGCGCGAACGTCCGCGCTCCCGTTACGTCGCCGACCTCGTCGGCGTCAACCTCTATCGCGGCACGGCCGACGGACAGCGCATCCGGTTGCCGGACCGCGGCGAGCTGGTCGCAGCAGGCCACGCCCGTGGTGACGTGTTCGCCGTCGTGCACCCGCGGTCGGTCGCACTGCACCGTCGCGAACCCGAGGGGACGCCGCGCAACGTGCTCGCCGGGACGGTCGAGCACCTCGACGTCGAGGGCGACCGGGTGCGCGTGGTCGTCGCGGGGACGGTCCCGGTGACCGCCGAAGTCACGCCGGCCGCGGTGGCCGAGCTGGAGCTGACGGCTGGCGCCGCCGTGTGGGCGTCGATCAAGGCGACCGAGATCACCGCGTATCCGGTCTAACCGCGCGAGGTCGTCGACGTCGCCGAGCTCCCGTCCTGGCGCTCGCGGTTCACGAGCTGCTTGGCGCGATCGGGCAGGTTCTGCTTGATCTCGTCGGCATTCTTGGCGTCGAGCTTGCCGTCCTTCACTGCCTGGTCGATGGCGCCCCTCGCCTTCTTCACGATCGCGTCCACCACGTCGTCGGCGGACTTGTCGTGTTCCTTCGCCACCTGCGCGATCGACTTGCCGTCCTCGAGCGCTTGCTTCAGGTCGTCCTCCGAGACGCCGATCTCCTTCGCCGCCGCATTCAGGGCGTTGCCGAGGACACGATGACGGTGCCCCTCGCCGCTCCGCGTCGACTTCGTCTCGTTGACGAATCGGTCGGCGAGGTCCGGCACCTTCTCCTTGGCCTTCGCGGCACGGTCGGCGTCGATCTTGCCCTCCACCGCCGCCTGGTCGATCCGCTGGTTCAGCGCGGTGACTACCGCGTTCACGACGGTTGCAGAGTCGACGTTGTGCTCACCGGCCACCGCGGCGACGGTCTTCCCGCCCCGAATCTGGGTTGCCAAATCCTCGGGCGAGACGCCGATCGTGGTAGCCGCCGTCTGAAGCGCGAGGCGCGCGCCGTGTCCGCGCCGAGCACGCTGCGCCGAGCCGCCGGCCGGCGCTTCCGGGCCGCCCGAGCCGGAGCGCTCCGGTTGCGCCGCCCACGCAGCGCTCCCGCCGGCAACGAGCACACCGGCGACCGTGACCGCGGCAACGAGGTTCTTCATCCTGTTCCCTTCCTGTGCGAGCCCGTTCATCGAACACCCCGAGCATGAGCGGACTGTGAGGCGAGCGCGAACGCGGAGCCAGCGCGGCGCCGGCGTGCGGAGATGCCCGGACTTGGCGACCGGCCGCGCGTACCCTGGTCCGGTGGCCCAGAGGCGGGACCGGGCCCCGGACGACTTCGAGATGCGGATCCCCGCTCAGGCGACGGAACTGCACAGCGTTCGTCATGCCCTGGCGAGATGGATCGACGGGCAGGGCGCGCCGCCCGAGGTCGGAGCGGAGGTCACGCTGGCCGTCCACGAGGCGGCCGCGAACGCGGTCGAGCACGCGTACCCGCGCCGCGCCGGCGAGCTGATCGTGCGGGCCCGGCACGACGACGGCCAGCTCGTCGTGGTCGTCGAAGACGAAGGCGAGTGGCGGCCGCCGGGCCGGACCGACCAGCGCGGTCGCGGGCTCGCGCTGATGCACGGCCTCATGGACGACGTCGAGATCGTCCCGTCCGGGGCCGGATCCGGGACCCGGGTGACCTTGCGCCGGCAGGTCGCCGAGCAATGACGCAGCCACCCCCGCGGCGGGCCACCATGGTGGGGTGAGCAAGCGCCTCGACCGGTACCAGCAGAAGCGGGACTTCGAAGCGACGCCGGAGCCCGCCGGCGGCCCCGACGACGGGGAGCCGGGCGGGCGGTTCGTCATCCAGGAGCACCACGCCCGCCGCCTGCACTGGGACCTTCGTCTCGAGCACGACGGGGTGCTGCTGTCGTGGGCCGTGCCGCGCGGCATTCCGCCTGACCCGAAGCGCAACAACCTGGCGGTCCACACCGAGGATCACCCGCTCGAGTACCTCGAGTTCGAGGGCGACATCCCCAAAGGCGAGTACGGCGGCGGGGCCATGCACATCTGGGACCGCGGCCGATACGAGACGCACAAGTTGCGCGACGACGAGGTGATCGTCACGTTCCACGGCGATCGGGTCCGGGGCCGGTACGCGCTGTTCCAGACCGACGGCGACAACTGGATGATCCACCGCATGGACCCGCCCGAGGACCCCGATCGGGAGCCGATGCCCGCCCACGTCGAGCCCATGCTCGCGACGCTCTCGAAGAACCTCCCTCACGACGAGGACAACTACGCGTTCGAGGTGAAGTGGGACGGCGTGCGTTCGATCGCGTACGTGGAGGGAGGCCAGGTGCGCTTCGAGAGCCGCCGCGGTGGCGACATCACGTCGCGGTATCCGGAGCTGCGCGGGCTGGGTCCTGCGCTCGGTTCGACCGCAGTCGTTCTCGACGGCGAGATCGTCGCGTTCGACGGCGAGCGCCCGAGCTTCGAGCGGCTGCAGCGCCGAATGCACGTCGGCAACGAGCGCGCGGTGCGGCGGCTGATGGGCGAGGTTCCCGTCGTCTACGTGATCTTCGATCTCCTCTGGCTGGAGGGGCACTCGACACTCTCGCTCCCCTACCGCGAGCGCAGGAAGCTCCTCGACGAGCTCGGGCCGCAGGGGCAGTCGTGGCAGACGCCCGCCGCGCACGAAGGCGACGGCACCGCGCTCCGCGACGCGACGAGACGACTCGGCCTCGAAGGTGTCGTCGCCAAGCGTCTCGACAGCGTGTACGAGGCCGGCCGTCGCTCTCGCGCGTGGCTGAAGGTGAAGAACCACAACAGCCAGGACTTCGTGATCGGCGGGTGGGTCCCGGGCAAGGGGGCGCGCAGCACCAGCCTGGGCGCGCTCCTCATCGGCTGCTACGAGTCGACCCAGCCCGACGCGCGCTTGCGGTACGCGGGGCGGGTGGGCACCGGTCTCACCGACAACGAGCTGCGGCGGATGGTCGGGCTCCTCGAGCCGTTGCGCCGCGAGACGAGCCCGTTCACGCCCGCGCCCCGCGTGAAGGACGCCGTGTTCGTCGAGCCCGAGCTCGTCGCCGAGGTGCGTTTCACGGAGTGGACGCGCGCCGGCGTCGTCCGAGCCCCTGCGTACCAGGGGCTGCGTGACGACCGTGACCCGCGCGATGTCGTGCGGGAGGACGTGGTGCGCGCCGGCTAGAGGTTGAGGACCATCTCCGTCGGGTCGTCCGGGTTCACGAAGCAGACCAGCTCCTTGCCGGGCTTCAGCGCGTTGAAGACGAACGGCGCCATCGACTCCTGATGCGTCACCGGCCAGTCCGGACGCCCGTCGACGTGCACCATCAGCTCCATCTCGACGACCGGGTTCATCCCGGCGCGGCCTCCCGTGTCGCGGAACTGGTGGAGCGTGGCCGTCCCTTTGAGCCCGGTCGACCGGAGCCGGCCCACGTCGCCCTGGTTGGCCATGTTCTTCATGAACGAGGCGGCGTTCGCGGTGCCAGTGGCCATGTCCCGGGTGGTCGGCACCTTGGGCATGTCCCGGAAGATCTGGCCCCAGGACTTGTCGCTGCCGTCATCCTTGGGCTTCTTCTCGGCCTTGTCCTTCTTGAACAGTCCCACGGCACCTGCTCCCTGTTTCTCGAGGGGACGCTTGCTCTGCTCATCAAACCGCGGACTCCGGGCGAGGCGCCTGAGTAGCGGCTACTCAACTCGCGCCGGCGCGGAAATGAGTAGGCGCTACTCAGGCGCCACGGCACCGGTCCAGGCACCCTGGGACTCGATGACGGGGGAACGGCCCCCACGACGACCAGGAGGCAACCCCGTGGGATTCTTCAAGGACATCAAGAGCACCCTCGGCAGCGCGACCGAAGCCGCCAAGGCCAGCAAGCAGTTGCAGGCCGAGACGGCCGGCATCCAGTCGGGTGAGGTCGGCTACGACCCCAACGACCCCGGCTTCGCGCCGATCGAGGGCGTCGACTGCGACACCTACGCCCGGATCATGGGCGGCCTGGGCAAGAACCAGATCATGGGCCCGGAGAACGTCGAGGCGTACGTGACCTCGAACGGCGTGCCAGCGGGCCGGTGGGGCGACATCTCGATCGGCTGGACGCAACGGATGCAGCAGTACCAGCACGTCGCCAACCGCATCGGCACGCTCATGTCGCAGGCGTCGATGTAGCCGGGCCGACCGCAGCGATCGACCGATCCGAGCTCAGGACGAGGAGGAAACGACCGTGGGCTTCTTCAAGGACATCAAGAGCACCCTCGGCAGCGCCACCGAGGCGGCCAAGCACGCGCCGGCGGCGAAGCAGGCCGCCGAGGCGCAGGCGACGGCGGCTCAGGCGGGGCTCGTCGACGGCACCCAAGACCCCGATGACCCGGGGTTCGAGCCCGTCGAGGGCGTCACGCTCGACCAGTACGCCAAGCTCTGCAAGGCCGTGGCGGGCGCCAGCCTCAAGGACGAGGCCGAGGTCGACCAGTGGGCCCAGCAGCAGGGCCTCCAGACCGGACAGTTCAAGCGGGTCAGCGACGAGTTCACCAAGCGCATGGGCACCAACCGGGCCCTGACGAACCGGTTCGGGATGCTCTACGCCCAGAGCTGAATCCGAAACACTGCACAGACTCGTACCAATGGGTGGGCAGCCGGCGGTAGGGCCGGCGCCCACCCTCTGTGTGCCCTTCGGAGCGGAGAGACTTCCCAAATGGTGGCTTCGGGTCCAAAATCACCAATTGTGGCAAGCGTGCAGCGATTCGACGTGCGCCTCCAGCGACTGCTCGATGCGATGCTCAGCATCGGCTCCGACCTGAGCCTGCCCACCGTCCTGCAGCGGATCGTCGAGTCGGCCTGCAAGCTGGTGGACGCGAGGTACGGCGCCTTGGGCGTCATGGACGACCACGGCCAGCTGACAGATCTCGTCACGAGCGGCGTCGACGAACACACGCACGAGGCCGTGGGCCGCCTTCCAGAGTTCGAGGGCATCCTCGGTGTCCTCCTCAGGGACCCGAAGCCGGTGCGGTTGCGCGATGTGAGCGAGCACCCGCTCGCGCAGGGCTTCCCTCCCGGGCATCCGGAGATGACGTCGTTCCTCGGCGTTCCGATCCGGGGCAAAGAAGCCATCGGGAGCCTGTACCTCGCCGACAAGCAGAGCGCGGACCAGTTCAGCGACGAGGACGAGCGACTTGCGGTGACCTTGGCGGCGGCGTCGGGCGTCGCCATCGACAACGCCCGCCTGCAATCGAGCCTCGAGCACGTGGCCGTGCTCCAGGACCGGGAGCGCATCGCCCGCGAGCTTCACGACAAGGTCATCCAGCGACTCTTCGCGGCGGGCATGACGCTGCAGACGACCCTGCCGATTGCGGCTCGAACCGATGTCGCCAGCCGCATCACGCAGGCCGTGGAAGAGATTGACGAGACCATCCGCGACATTCGCCGCACGATCTTCGCCCTCGAGGACCGCACGCGCCGGGGCGTGCGAGTCGACATCTTCGCCCGCGTCGACGCGGCGCGTGAGTTGCTCGGATTCACGCCCGAGCTGCGACTCGAAGGCCCGATCGACTCAGCCGTCCCCGACACGACCGCCGATCACCTCCTGGCGACCCTGCACGAGGCGCTGTCGAACGTCGCTCAGCACGCGGGCGCGTCAAAGGTCGACGTCGCCGTCGAGGCGGCGGACGACCTGCTGCTCCGAGTCGCCGACGACGGCGCTGGTTTGCCCGACCGGATCGAGCCGGGTCAAGGGCTGCGCAACATGGAACGACGGGCGCTGGAGCTGGGTGGGAACGCCACGGTGCAGCCGGGTGAGGGCGCCGGCACCGTAGTCGAGTGGCGCGTGCCGCTCAGCTGATCCCCACCGAGCTTCGTGCTGTCTGTCCGCTAACCGGAGCTCGTCATGAGGTGGATGTCGGCGCCGCCTCGTTCGAGGGTCGCGGCCACGCTCGTGACGAACCGGTGGACGCACGCTTCGACGAGCCGCTGCCGCCGCACCGCGTCCCCCCGACTGCTCGCGCCCGGTGAGGGGATCTCGTAGGTCCCGCTGAAGCCGAGGTGCGAACCCCCGCGTGGTACCGGCTCGAGGCGGAGGTCGGCGTCGAGGGTCGTGACCGGGCCGGTCTCGGTCTCCCAGTGCAACGGGGCGATCAGGGCGTGCTCGACGGACCGGGGTTCGCCGAACTCGACCGCGACCAGCTCGTCCGGTGCGACGGCAGCCGCGGCCAACTCGGCCAGCCACGACGTCCGGCCGGCGACGAGCAACATGCCGGCCTGTTCGAAGCGCTCTGCGACGGGGACGAAATCCTGCACGAGCGGCATGCGGCGACCGTACGCAGGGCCCGCGACCCCGAAACAGGGCCGAAGGTCACCCTTTCCGGCGCGGCGGCCACGCACGGTGACCGTGCGGGTCATGATGGTGGTTCGATGCCCTTCCGCGACCGGCGTGAGGCAGGCAGGCGGCTGGCCGAGCGGCTCTCGGGCCTGCGGGCCTCGTCGCCGCTCGTCCTCGGCCTCCCGCGCGGCGGCGTCCCGGTCGCGTTCCAGGTGGCGAACGTTCTGGGAGCTCCGCTCGACATCCTCGTCGTCCGCAAGCTCGGTGTCCCGTTCCAGCCCGAGCTGGGCATGGGCGCCGTCGGCGAGGACGGCGTGCGCGTCCTCAACCCGGACGTCGTTCGCCAGGCCGGCGTCTCCGAGACCCAACTGGCGGAGGTCGAGGAGCGCGAACGCGCCGAGGTCGAGGAGCGCGCGGTACGCCTGCGGCGCGGCCGACCGGCCATCCCCCTCGAGGGCCGGACGGTGGTGATCGTCGACGACGGGCTCGCCACCGGCGGCACGGCGCGGGCAGCCGTACACGTGGCCCGGGCGCGCGGCGCCGACCGGGTGGTGCTCGCGGTCCCCGTCGCGCCGCCCGAGACCGTGGCCGCGCTGCGCCGCGACGCCGACGATGTCGTCGCGGTGGAGACTCCTGAGCCGTTCTTCGCCATTGGCGGCTGGTACGCCGATTTCTCCCCCACGTCCGACGACGAGGTCATCGAGTTGCTGAGTGTCGCCGGAGGCGACCAAGAGATTGGCGGAGCAGACAGCAGTGCTGACGAAGCCATCGACAAAGAAGTCGAGGTCGCGGCCGAGCGCGGGCCGCTCCCGGGCCGGCTGACGATCCCGTCCGGTGCCACCGGGCTCGTCGTGTTCGCGCATGGCAGCGGCAGCGGCAGGCACAGCCCGCGTAACCAAGCCGTGGCGCGCGCGCTGAACGACGTCGGCCTCGGCACGTTGCTGTTCGATCTCCTGTCGCCCGAGGAGGAGGCCGACCGCGCGAACGTTTTCGACATCCCGCTCCTGGCCGGACGCCTCGGCGCGGCGACGGCCTGGCTGGGCGACGAGGAGGACGCTCGCGCGCTTCCGATCGGCTTCTTCGGCGCAAGCACCGGCGCGGGCGCGGCGTTGTGGGCAGCAGCAGAGCCCGGCTCTCCGGTGCGGGCGATCGTGTCTCGTGGCGGCCGGCCCGACCTTGCTCGCGCCCGCCTCGACGCGGTCCGAGCGCCCACGCTCCTGATCGTGGGCGGACGCGACGAGGCCGTACTCGAGATGAACCGCGATGCGGCGCGCAACCTGACCTGTGAGCTCCGGATCGAGGTCGTCCCCGGCGCGACACACCTGTTCGAGGAGCCCGGCGCGCTCGAGGCCGTCGCCGACCTCGCCGCCCGCTGGTTCCTCGAGCACCTTGTCGGAACGCGTCCCTGACCGCGATGGAAGTGCGGCGAATGGACGCGGTGGACGCGTTCGTCGTATTCGACCTCGATGACGCGCCGCAGGCGGCCGGGGGGACGCGCCTGGCGCCTGACGTGTCGGAGCGGGAGGGCGCCCTTCTTGCTCGGGCGATGACCTACAAGTTCGCCGTGCTCGGCCGCCCCATCGGCGGCGCGAAGGGACTCGTCCGATCGGATGCCGACGGGCGAGCGGCCGCCATGGCGCGTTACTGCGAAGAGATCCGCCCGCTCGTCATGTCGCGCCGCTTCCTGACCGGCCCCGACTTGGGGACCTACGAAGCCGATTTCGCACCCTTGCGCAGCCCGGACTGGGAGCCGCACGTCCTCAACTCGACCGTCGACGGCGTCGCGTTCGAGGACGTGCTCACCGGCTTCGGCGTCGCGGTCGCGGCCGATGCCGCCGTCGGCGGGCTCGACGGCCGCACGGTCGCCGTCGAGGGGTTCGGGAAGGTCGGCGCCGGGGTGGCGCGAGAGGTCGCGCACCGGGGAGGACGCGTCGTCGCCGTCTCGACGCTTGCCGGTTGTGTCGCCGACCGCGAAGGCCTCGATGTCGATCAACTGTGGGAAGCGCGCGCCACCCACGGTGACGGACTCGTCGCCGAGGTCGGCCGACCGTGCCTCCCGCGGGACGCGCTCTTCGAGATCGAGGCTGACGTGCTCGTCCCGGGCGCGCGCGTCGGTGTGATCGACGAGCAACGCGCCGCTCGCGTCGGCGCCCGCGCTGTCGTGCCCGCCGCCAACGTGCCGTACACCGCCGGTGGCCTCGAGGCCCTCGGAGCGCGCGGCATCGCCGCGCATGCCGACTTCGTGTGCAACGCGGCCGCCGTCGTGGGATACACGTCAGCGGCGAGCACGTCGCGGACGCAAGTCCTCGACCGCGTCGAGCGAACGATCGTCGATCTCGTGCGTGCGTCGAGCACAGACGCGCGGGGACCGTTCGCAGGCGCGTGCGCCCTCGCCGAAGAGTTCCTGCGGAGCTGGCGACCGCCGCACGAGTCGCCACCGGGACCGCCGCTGGCGTAGGGGCCACCGGCTCGAGGGAAGACTGGGGCTGGGCAGCGCGTTCTACCGCGAAGTCGCGAGTCCTCTCCGAGAACGGAGGCGCAGATGCCTGACCCACGAGACGGAGTGCGCATCGAAGACGGACCGAAGCGGGTCCGCACCTACCTGGGAGGCGAGCTGATCGCCGACACGACCCGACCCAAGCTGGTCTGGGAGGTCCCGTACTACCCCGCCTACTACTTCCCGCGTGAGGACGTCCGCATGGAGCTCCTGACGCCGACCGGTCGCACACGGCACTCGGCCGACCGGGGGGAGGCGCACGAGTTCACGGTCAAGGGCGGTAACCGGGAAGCCGAGCACGCCGCGTGGCACTACCCCGAGTCGCCCGTCGAGGAGCTCCGCGGCCTCATCCGCTTCGACTGGGACGCCATGGACGGCTGGTTCGAGGAGGACGAGGAGGTTTTCGTCCACCCTCACGACCCGTACTCACGCATCGACATCCTGCACAGCTCGCGCCACGTACAGGCAGAGGTGAACGGGGTCACGGTCGCAGACACGCACCAACCGACCCTCCTGTTCGAGACGGGTCTCCCGACGCGCTACTACTTCCCCAAGCTCGACGTGCGGCTCGACCTGCTGACACCCACGGACACGACGAGTGGCTGCGCGTACAAGGGGTTCGCCCGCTACTGGTCGGTCGAGGCGGGCGGCGAGACCTTCGAGGACCTTGCGTGGTCGTACCGGACCCCGTTCCCCGACAACGTCAAGATCGCCGGCCTGGTCGCGTTCTACAACGAGAAGGTCGATCTCATCATCGACGGCGAGCGCCAGCAGCGCCCCCAGACCCACTTCTCGTAAGGCGCGCGGTCGCTATTCGGGTTCGGTGCGTGACGACGCGCCATTGGCGGCGAGCGTGGAGCCGACCTCGTCCGGGATGGTGATCACCCAGTTGGTGCGCTCCAGCTCGGCCCGGCGCACCACGAACTCGCCGCCGTCGCTGCGCGCGCTCGTCACGTGCACGACCCACCGGTCGCCCTGATCGATCACCGACGCGAACGCGTGGCGTCCACCGGACGACACCGGGCCCAGCGTGAGCAGGCTGTCGCCGTCGCCCCCGGCGACCGCGATCTCGACGGGATACGGCGTCGGATTGTCGATCACGACCCGGCTGATCACGTCAGGCCCCTCGAGCGCCTGCGCGCCGCCGAAGATCAGCGCCAACGCGACGACGCCTCCGACCACGACGGCGGCGATGTTGCGGCCCAGCCGGGTCGGGGCTGCCTGCGGCGGCGCGGGAGACAGTACGGGGCTCATGAGGCGAACCCGCAGGATACCCGGCGCCTACCCCCGGTCGGCCACGCGGCAGCCGCTGCCCTTGCACTTCTGCAGGGCCGACAGCTGCTTGGCGAGGTCCTGGACGAGCTTCGGATCGGCGGTGGACACGACGTTGTGGAGCTGATCCGGGTCGGTGCGCAGGTCGTAGAGCTGACGTTCTCCCGTGACGTACTCGACGTAGGTGTAGCGATCGGTCCGCACGGCGGCGTAGGTCGGGGGGGCGCCGCCCCTCCGTCCGGCGCGCTGACCGGCACCGCCGGTGAACTGCTCGACGAGCACGTCTTTTCGGGGGTCGTCGCTCGCCTTGCCGCGGAACACCGTTTCCAGGGAGCGCCCGTCGACGAAGTCGGGCGCCTTCGCCGCGCCGAGCTTGGCGAACGTGGGCGCGAGGTCGACGTTGGCGGCGAAGTCGTCGACCTTCTTTCCGGCGGGAGCGCCCGGGCCGCGAACGACGAGCGGGACCCGGATGTCCTCCTCGAACGGCGTGATCTTGCCTTGCGGTAGGCGATGCTGTCCGAGGTGGAACCCGTTGTCGGAGGTCAGGACGATGTAGGTGTTGTCGAGCTGACGGGTCTGTCGGAGCGTGTCGACGACGTGCTCGATCAGATCTTCGACCGCGAGCATGCTCTGGAGCTGCTTGCGATACAGCGCGTCGATGGAGCCGATCTGCTGGTCGTTGAGCACCGGCCGGTCCCGGAGCCACTTCGGCTCGGCACTCACGTCGGCCTGGTTGAACGACTCGGTGCGCGGCGCCTGCACGCCTGGGAACGCGTCGGCGTACCTCGGCGCCGGCGTCGCCGGGGCGTGGGGAACGAACGGCGCCACGTACAGGAAGAACGGCTTGTCACCGCTCTGCTGGATGAACTCCCCCGACTTCTGGGACAGGACGTCGGTCAGGTAGTCCTGCGGGTTCGCGCCGTGGGGAACGAGCGTGCCGTTCTCGTTCAGCTGGTAGTTGTATTCCGAGTACCCGCCGTTGCGGACCGGGCTCGCCCAGACGTCCCACCCGGGCGGGACGAATGTGGCGTCGGCGCCGTTCGGGTACCCGTTCAGGTACTTGCCGAGTAGGCCGGTGCGGTAGCCGGCGTCGTGCATCCAGGTGGCGATCGTCGACTTCTCGTCGCCGTTGGTGTGGAACTTCTCGAACCCGCCCAGCGGAGGCTTGTTGCTCCGTACGTCGTGGTTGTGGACGTACTGGCCGCGTAGGAGCGAAGAGCGCGACGGGCAACAGAGCGAGTCGGTTACGAAGTACTTCGAGAACGTGGTGCCCTGCTCGACGAGCAGCGAGTTGACCTTCGGGTACCGGGACGGGTCGAGGTAGAGCGTGCGATCGAGGTCGTCAGTGAGGATGAGCACGATGTTCGGTTTTTTGCCCGACGAGCCTCCCCGCGCGGCCCCTGGCGTCGACGCCCCGGCCGCCGTGGCCAGCGAGGCGATCGCGACCAGCGCGACCAGCGGGATGACGGCGAATCGCGCCCGACGCTGCTTGCTCACACGAGCACTGTGGGCGGGCTCGGTGAACGAAGGGTCAGCCTCGCATCAAGAACCCGTGAAGTGCTCGATGAGCGCGCGGGCGTAATGGTCCTCCCACGGACCCGCCGGCTGCTGCTCGGTGTACTCCTTGTCGAGCCGGACGAGCATGTAGACGAGCTCGCTGCGGACCGGCGTCGTGCCGAGCAGGTCCGGCAGCTCGGACAGGCGGACGAGCCAGTCCGCGTACCACGACGCCCAGTCGTCGTCGGCGCCATCGACGATCCGGTACACGCGATGGTGCGTCTCGCCCGCCTCGTGCAGCAGCTCGCTGATCTTCGCAGCCGTCTCGGCCATGCGATCCCCGTTTCTCCGCGCGTGGGCAACCCTAGACTTCCTTCGCCGTGCCGGAGCACGTCTCGTTCGAGTGACGACGCCCAAGCTGACCGCCGACGCGCACCGCATCCTGTGGGCGCAAGCACTGCGTGCGTTCGCATACGGCTTCGGGGCCGTCCTCCTCGGGTCGACGCTCCACCGGGAGGGGTTCTCCTCCGGCGAGGTCGGCTTCGTGCTCGCCGCAGTGGTCGCGGGCACGGTGCTGTCGTCACTTGCGGTCGGTTGGTGGGGCGATCGCGTCGGGCGCCGCCGGTCGTACATCGTGCTCTACCTGGCCCTGGCGCTGGCGGGCGCCGTCTTCGCGTTCTCCGACCAGGTGTGGGCGTTGAGCGCAGTGGCGCTCACTGGTGCGCTCTCGACCGAGGTGGTCGAATCGGGAGCGTTCACGTCACTCGAGCAGGCCATGCTCGCGACGGAGCTCACCGGCCGGACACGCCTCCGCGGCTTCGGCACCTACAACGCAGTCGCCACCGCAGCCGGGTCGGTGGGCGCCCTCGCCGCCGGCGGTCCCGAGCTCCTCCGCCGCGTCTGGTCGGGAGCACCGGCGGACCAGCGGTTCTTCCTCATCTTCGTACCGGTCGCGTTCGCGGGAGCTGCCGTCGCCTGCACGCTCTCGCATCGCGTGGAAGCCGAGCCCCGATCGCCCGAAGCGCGGCCACGCCGCCGGTTGCAAAGATCACGGCCGACGGTCCTGCGTCTCGCCGGACTGTTCGCCCTCGACAGCTTCGGCGGTGGCTTCGTCGTGCAGTCCTTCATCGCATACTGGCTGGCGGCGGAGTTCGACGCGTCGATCGGCGTGCTCGGCGTGGTGTTCTTCGCGGTCGGGCTGCTGCAAACGGCGTCGTTCCTGGCCGCGCCTCGGCTGGCCGAGCGTTTCGGGATCCTGCGCACGATGGTGTTCACACATCTGCCCTCCAACGTGCTCCTCGCCGTGATCCCGCTCGCCCCGAACCTCGCGGGTGCGATCACGCTTCTGCTCGCCCGGGTCGCGCTGGCGCAGATGGACGTGCCCACGCGTCAGGCCTACGTCATGGCGCTCGTGGACCCCGGCGAGCGCACCCCAGCGGCCGCGGTGACCAACACGGCGCGCTACGTGGTGCGGCCGGTGGGTCCGGCGCTGGCCGGCGTGAGCCAGTCGATCGCATTCGGTCTCCCGTTCGTGCTCGCGGGCGGCATCAAGAGCCTGTACGACATCGTGCTCTGGCGTTGGTTCCGCACCGTTCCGATCCCCGACGAACCCGCGAGCAGCGACTCCCGGAAATAGGGTGCTGATATGCCGCGCCCCGAGGTCTGGACCACGGGCATCGCGTGGCCGGGCGCGGTCGAACGGGCGGCCACGCGAGCTGAAGCGGCGGGCTTCGACGGGCTCGCCGTCGTGGACTCACAGAACCTGGCCGGTGATCCATGGGTCGGCCTCGCGCTCGCGGCACGCGAGACCGAGCACCTTCACCTCGGCACCGCGGTGACGAACCCCGTGACGCGACACCCTGCGGTCACGGCCGCCGCTGCGGTCACGCTCCAGGTCGCGTCGGCGGGCCGGTTCGTCCTCGGGATCGGGCGGGGCGACTCTGCGCTCGCGCACTTGGGACGAGCTCCCGCGTCGGTCGCGAGGTTCGAGCACTACCTCACGGTCCTCCAGGCGTACCTCCGCGGCGACGAGATCGATTTCGACGACCTCGGCTTTCACGAAGGCGTTGCGCCTCCCGTCGACACGCTCGGGCTCGCCGACGCCCCCACGGCAAGCCGCCTGCACTTCCTCCCACCGGATCTGCCGAAGGTGCCGGTCGAGGTGGCCGCCACCGGACCGCGTGTCCTCGCCGCCGCCGCCCGCCGCGCCGACCGCGTGCTGCTCGCACTGGGCGCCGATCCCAACCGGGTGCGCTGGGGCATCGAGACCGTCCGGGCCGCCGGCGCGACGTCAGTCGGCTCGTTCGTGAACGTGGTCGCGCACCCGGACGTCGACGTGGCGCGCAAGCTGGCCAGCGGCGGCGTCGCCACCTTCGCCCGCTTCTCGGTCATGCACGGCACCGTGAGCGGACCAGTCGACCCGAGCGAGCGCGACACCTACGCCGCCGTCCACGACGCGTACGACATGACCCGCCACACGCAAGTCGGCTCGCCGCAGGCGGGCAAGCTCACAGCCGAGTTCATCGACCGCTTCGGCGTCGTCGGCACCCCGGAGACGTGCGCGCAACGGCTCGGCGAGCTCGTCGACCTCGGGCTCGACAAGTTGATCGTCACCGGCCCCACGCTCGGTGCCGACCCGGCCGAAGCGCGCGCGGCCCTCCAGCGATTCACGACCGAGGTGCTGCCAGGAATCGGCTGATTGGCGCTCCAGGGCACGTCACACGGCAAGCGCGTACGCTCTGATCCGTGGACTTTCCCGTGATCTCCGCTGATTCGCACATCACCGAGCCCCCCGACACGTACATCGACCGCATCGACCCCAAGTGGCGCGATCAGGCGCCGCACCTCGAGTTCATGGGCGACGACGTCGGCGACCTCTTCGTGATCCCGGGGATGAAGACGCCCGTGCCCATGGGGCTGGTGGCCGCGGCGGGCAAGCCGGCGGAGGAGATCCGCATCACCGGCGTGCGGTTCGAGAGCCTGCATCGTGGCGGATGGGACCCCGAGGCGCGCCTCGCCGACCAGCAGCGCGACGGCGTCGCCGCCGAGGTCCTCTACCCCACTGTCGGCATGCAGCTCTGCAACCACAAGGACTTCGACTACAAGCGGGCCTGCTTCGAGGCCTACAACCGCTGGATCGCCGAGTACTCCTCGCGCCATCCCGACCGGCTCCTCGGCTGCGGACAGACCGCGATGCGCTCGCCCGAGGAGGGTGTCGAGGATCTGAAGTCGATTGCCGCGCTCGGCTTGCGCGGCGTCATGATGCCGGGCAACCCCGCCGTCGAGGACTACGACTCCCCCGTGTACGACGCGTTCTGGGAGACGGCGGTCGAGCTCGGGCTGCCACTGTCGTTCCACATCCTGACCACACGTGATGCGACACCGACTCGCGGTCCGCGCATGAACATGTTCCTGTCAGTCGTGCGGGGATGCCAGGACATCATGGGCACGCTCGTGCTCGGCGGCGTCTTCGAGCGTCACCCGGGGCTGAAGGTCGTCTGTGTCGAGGCGGACGCGGGCTGGGTGCCGCACTACATGTACCGGCTCGACCACGCGTACAAGCGCCACCGGTACTGGCTCCCGCCGGGTCAGGAGCTGTCGCGCCTCCCGTCCGAGTACTTCGCCGAGAACATCTACGTGACGTTCCAGGACGACTGGGTCGCGTTCAAGACCGCCGACTTGTTGAACTGGCACCGGCTCATGTGGGCGAACGACTTCCCCCACAGCGACTCCACGTGGCCGTGGTCGCAGGAGATGCTCGAGGAGCACGCCGGCGCCCTGTCGGACGAGCAGCGCCGGGCGATCCTCTCCGAGAACGCCGCCTCGCTCTATCAGATCGACGCCGGCGCGCTCGCGGCTTAGCTCCCAGACCCCGATCCTTCGACGTCGCGACGATGCGCGACGCCGAGCAGATGCCCGCCGGGGTCGGTCACCAGGACGTGTGTGTGCGCGTCATCCGCGCGCATCCACTCGGCCACCTCGTCAGCAGCAGTGTGCGGCCGGTACGTCGTCGGGGCCTCCTGCATGAAACGATCCACGGATCGTCCGTTCCCCTCCTCGAGGGACTCGGCGGTCACGACACCGAGAACGACGCGCTCACCATTCACGACGACCAGGATCTCCCCGTCGACGAGCCGCCCCGTGACCGTGTCGACGTCGTCGTCGGGGGCCGCGGTCAGCACCTCGGCGCGAGCACGGTCAGCGATCCTGGTCGTGCTGGCGGCACTCCCTTCGCGGGGTAAGCCAGCCGCGAACCAGTCCATCTTCCCAGCGGCATAGTCGTACACGTCCGGGAAGCCGAGGCTCTCGAGCCGGCACGCGGCTCGCGGACTCAGGTCTCAGAGCGAGTCGGCGCAGTAGACGACGACGGGTGCGTCCTGCCGCAGCCGCTCGACACGACTGGGAAGCTCGGCCAACGGAATGTTGATCGCGCCCGGGATGTGCTCCTGCTCGTACGCGCGGGCGCCAAGTACGTCGACCAGCTGCGCGTCGCGCTCGAGAAGCTCTTGGACTCCGTCTCGGTCAAGGCTCGTCGGCATTCTCGACTCCCGATCAGCCCCGCGCCACTTTGACCGTCAGCTCTTCTCGCCTTCGGCCTTGGCCCGCTCCAGGTCCTCGTCCGAGAGCACGCGCTCGTCCCGATCGGCCGTCTTGCCCTCGGGAGGGAAGTGCAGTTTCTCCATGTATGGAGTGGGCTTGTTGCGGCGGGCGTCGAGGAACTCCTTGGCGTAGTAGCGCCGGGCTTCCTCGACGTCCTTGGCCCCGGTCACAAGGTCGTGCACGAGGTTGAGAGCGAGGAAGTTCGCTTGCTCGTCGTGACACCGGGCCGAGACTTCGCCGGCCGTCCGCTCGACGATCACGCTCCCGTCGAACGCAGCCAGCGGACTGAACATGTCGATGGGGACCCGGTAGTCGATGAACGACTCGACGGCATCGATGTGCGGAGCCGGGAAATGGTGCTCGTAGCACGCCCGTGTCGCGACCATCCGCTTCCACGGGCCGACGTTGTGCCAGATCAGCATCGAGTGGGTTGCTTCGTGCGGCTCGCCGTACTGGTCGATGACGAGCTCCGCCGCCTCGCGCGAGTCGTCGGGCCAGTTCTTGATCATCTCTGAGCCACGCTCACGGCCCATCGCCTGCATCTCCTCCCGTCGCTGCCGTCAGGTTCCTGCCCGCTGCGGCCACGGCCTCGCGGCTCGGGGTAGCGCCGAGTTGCGCTACCCCGGACGAACGCCGGCGTCAGGACTTCAGCCGCCCGGCGAGCAGGGCCTTGCCTTGCTCGGCGCCCTTGCGGCTCGTCTCCTGCGCCCGGCGGAAGAAGTCGACCAACTCCTGGTCGCCGTCGCGCTCGGCGTCTCCGACGTAAGTCTCGAGCCGGAGGGTGTTGCTCAAGCACTGCTCGACGAACCAGATGACGTTGTAGGTCTTGTCCTTCGTGCCTGTGACCTTGCCTGCTTCTGTTTCTGTAGCCATACGTCCTCCTGACTCGCTTTCCGTGTAGGACCTACCCACCCGTGCGCTTCGTCAGCCGACGGAGCTGCGAACGCTCGCTGCGCGGACGACGCCAACAAGCGCCTCCCCGAATGCGGGGAGATCATCGGGCTTTCGACTCGTCACGAGTCGGCCGTCGACATGCACCTCCTCGTCGACCCAATTTCCACCTGCGTTCCGGATGTCGGTCTGCAAGCTCGGCCACGATGTCAACGTGCGACCGCGAACGACGTCGGCTTCGACCAGCGCCCACAACGCGTGACAGATGGCGGCGACCGGCCTCCCGGCCTCCATGAAGTCCCGGACGAAACGAACCGCGGGTTCGTCGGTTCGGAGCTGGTCGCCGTTCGCGACGCCTCCGGGAAGCACGACCGCGTCGTACTCCGCCGGGTTCACTTCGCTCGTCGTCCGGTCCACCGGAAAGGTGTCGGCCAGGTGGAGATGGTTGAAGGCTTGCGCTTCGTCCGCCTTCGGCGCGATCAGTTCCGCCTCGGCCCCGGCGTCGACGACGGTCTTCCACGGCTCGGTCAACTCGACTTGCTCGATGCCCTCGTTGGCCACGAGGAATGCGATCTTCGCACCGGTGAGATTCTTCGCCATGCCAGGGCTATACCCGATGCGCCCGCCGGGTAGTCCGGCTCAGCGCTCGCCGGGCTCCACCTCGATGACCAGCGCGCGGTGGTCGCTCACGTCGGTGTCGAGCACCTCGCTGCCGCCGACTGCGAGCCCGTCGACGGCGACGTAGTCGATGCGGAACGTCGGCGCTCCGACGACGACGGTCGGCTCGCTGTCGGCGACCTCGTACCCGGCGGCGTCGAGAACCGGCACGGCCACCTCGGGCGGCATGTTGAGGTCGCCGAGCAGCGCCCGCGGGCGGGGCCGGCGCGCCAGCCCGGCCAGCACGACCTCCAGCTGCTCGAGCTGCTCGATGGCCGCCTCGGGAGTCGGAGGCGGGCCTCCGTGCCGGTTCTGGAGGTGCGTCGCCGCGACCGATAACGCAACGCCGTGTACCTCGACGCCGGCCAGGACGACCGCACGTGCCTCGTTCCCGGGCAAGACCGGAAGGGGGATGTGCTCGACGTCGGCAAGCGAGCCCCGAACGAGGAGGGCATTGCCGTACTCACCGCCATCGAGTCGACGAGCCGGCGCGTAGAGACCGTTCAGGCC
>DATFPZ010000106.1:0-9912 GCA_035264545.1 Acidimicrobiia bacterium | reverse complement strand
CCGACCTCGTCGACGTCCGGGACCTCGGGTGGCCGCGCGACGAGCTCGAGTGACGGCGCCTCCTCGGTGAGCACGGCGACGATCTCGCGGGCCTTGTCGGGATTGGCGGTGGCGAGGACGAAGGTCGTCACGATGGGCGCGGCGCCGGCGGCTCGGCCAGCGTGGCTTGCTGGAGCTCGAAGAGCTCGGTGATCCCCTTTTCCGCCAGGGCGAGCAGCTCGTCGAGCTCTGATCGGGAGAAGGGGTTGCCTTCGGCCGTTCCCTGCACCTCGACGAATCGGCTTGCGCCGGTCATGACGACGTTCATGTCGACCTCGGCACGCACATCCTCGGAGTAGTCGAGGTCGAGGTGCGGGAGCGCGTCGACGACACCCACCGAGATCGCCGCGCACGCGTCGGTGATGGGATGCGCGGCGATCGTGCCCGCCGCGATCATCCGGGAGAACGCGTCGTGCAAGGCGAGGTACCCACCACAGATCGCCGCCGTACGCGTTCCGCCGTCGGCTTGGAGCACGTCGCAATCCACCGTGATCTGGAGCTCGGCGATCATCTCGAGGTCGGTGACCGCGCGTAGCGAGCGCCCGATGAGCCGCTGGATCTCCTGGGTACGTCCGGACTGCCGGCCGCGCGCCGCTTCCCGGTCCGAACGCTCGAGGGTCGATCCGGGGAGCATCGAGTACTCGGCCGTCACCCAACCGCGTCCCGTGCCGCGCAGCCACGGCGGGACGCGATCTTCGAGCGATGCGGTGCACAACACGCGGGTTCGCCCGAAGTCGACGAGCACCGAGCCCGTCGCGAACTCGGTGAAGTCGCGCACGAACAGCACCGGCCGCAGCTCGTCGGGCTCACGCCCGTCTTTCCGAATGCCCATTCCGGCTGCTCCCTCGCTACACGCGCGTGACGAGATGCGGCGTCGCCAGCGAGACGGGCTCGCCGAACGCCTCGGTACCTTCCTTGACCGACACCACCGCGTCGAGCTCGGGCCACAGGTGCGTCAGGATCAGGCGGGACGCCTCGGCTTCGCGCGCGTCACGGCCGGCCTCGTGCGCGGTCAGGTGCCACGGCACGCCCTTGTGGCCCTCCTGGTACGTCGCCTCCGAGAGGACGAGGTCGGCGCCGGCGCCGAACGCCCCCACCGTCCAGCCCGGCCCGGTGTCGGCCGTGTACACGAGTCGCTTCCCGTCCGCGCTCACCTCGACCGCGTACGTCGGCGGCGGGTGGTCCGTGCGCGAGAAGCGCAGTCCGAGGTCGGCGAGCTCGACGCCGTCGCCGTCCCCCACGACCTTCCAGTCGAACGTGTCGCCCCAGTCGTTCACGAGGGCGCCAAGCTGCTCCTCGAGGCCCTCGGGCGCGAAGACCGGGAGACCGCCGCGCTCGAGCCCGTACCGCATCAGCACGTGGAGACCGTAGATGTCGGCGCAGTGGTCCGGGTGCTGGTGCGTGAGAACGACGGCACTGAGGTCCTCGATCCGGGCGTGCTGTTGGAGATGCGGGAGGGTTCCGTTGCCGCAGTCGACCCACACCGCCGCCCCGCCGCCGCGCACCAGGTAGCCGCTGCAGGCGCCGAAGGGCTGGGCGCCGTACGACCCCGAGCATCCGAGCACCGTCAGCTCCACTCCCACGCCTCCACGGTCTCGACCTCCGGTCCCAGGAACCGCGCGCCGAGCGCGCGGAAGGTCGCGAGGTCTCCGCTGGTGACGAACACCCGACGCGGCGGCTCGCTTCCAGGCCGGCGGGCGTGACCCCGGCCGCCGAGCCGCGCGCGCGTCTCGAACGCCGTCTCGTCGGCGCTCGACACGAGCACGACTTCGCGTCCCATCACGTCGCCGATCGTCCGGGCAAGGAGCGGGTAGTGGGTGCAGCCGAGGACCAGCGTGTCGACACCGGCGTTGCGCACCGGCGCGAGCAACCGCTCGGCGAGCACGTGCACTTCCTCGGAGTCGACGTCACCGGCCTCGACGAACTCGGCGAAGCCCGGGCACGCCGCGCACGTGAGCTCGACGTCGGCGCCGCTCGCATCGGGGGCACGCTGGTACGCGCCAGAGGCGATCGTGCCCACCGTTCCGATCACGCCCACGCGCCGTGTCTCGGTCGCCTGGATGGCAGCGCGCAAACCCGGCTCGATCACCCCGATGACCGGCATGTCGTATTCGCGGCGCAGTGCGTCCAGCGCGACCGACGACACGCGGTTACACGCGACGACGAGCATCTTCGCGTCGTGGTCGGCCAGCAGGTCGGCCATCTCGAACGCGTACTTGATGACATCACGGTCGGGCTTCGGGCCGTACGGGAAGCGCCCGGTGTCACCGAAGTACACGACCGGCTCGTCGGGGAGCAGGTCGATGAGGGCCCGCAGCACCGTGAGCCCACCGAGACCGGAGTCGATCACGCCGATCGGCCGGTCGCTCACGGCGCTCCCCGGTCTCCCTGGTTGGCGCCGTCGCAAGCTCCGGCTCCTGCGTTGCCGGTCGGCGAAGCCGCCGTCATCGCGGCTCCTTGGCCGCGTCCGGCCGCGCGTCGGAGCCGGTCCCCCACCGCCACGCCGACGCCGGCGTCCGGCGGCGGCACCGCCAGCAGCACATCGACGCCGCGCCGGTCGACCTCGCGCAGCCGTGCGTACAGCACCCGGGCGTACTCGTCGGAGTCCGCGGGCGCGTCGAGCACGATCACGTCAGAGGGCAGGGCCGGGACCGGGTCTGGCCCGAGCACCGCCACGCGCTGGCCCGCGACAAGGAGAGCGGTCGCACGCCGGGCGAGGTCATCCCGGTCGACGACGAGCACCGTCGCGTCCGGCGCGTAGTGGGACTTCAGTGTCCCGGGCGCCCGCGTGAGCCCATCTCGGCGGATCCCGACCGCCCGTCCCGACACCTCCTCGACGTGTTCGCGCGTGACACCGCCGGGCCGGAGGATCACGAGCTCGTCCCCGGTGCAGTCGACGATCGTGGACTCCACGCCCACGGTGCACGGCCCGTCGTCGAGCACGACGTCGACATCGTCGCCGAGTTCGGCGCGCGCGTCCTCGGCCGTCGTCGGGCTCACGTGCCCGAAGCGGTTTGCCGACGGCGCCGCGATGCCACCGCCGAAGGCACGCAGCAGCGCGAGCGCGACCGGCTGGTCGGGCATCCGCACGCCGACGGTGTCGCCGCCGCCGGTGACGCCGTCGAGGACCCGCGCCGCGCGCCGCACGACGAGCGTGAGCGGGCCCGGCCACAGCGCGTCGCCGAGCAGGCGGGCGACGACGGGGACCTCCGCCGCCCACTCGTCGAGCTGGGCGGGCGCTCCGATGTGGACGATCACGGGGTGCTCGCCCGGACGACCCTTGACCGCGTACAGCCGCGCGAGCGCGGCGGCGTTGTCGGCGTCGGCACCGAGCCCATACACGGTCTCGGTGGGGAACGCCACCAGGCCGCCGCGCCGGAGCGTCTCGGCGGCGCGGGCGATGTCAGCGTCAGTCGCCATGGCTCCACCATCTTTCCTCACCCGCGTCGTCACGGGGGCGAGGCGTGACATCAGGCACGGTCATGCGACAGCGACGCGGCTTCGCTACCAGTAGTTGATGCGTTGGGCGCGCTCCGTGACGACGTCGAGGTCGTCGGTCCACGCCCCCGACGAGAGGTACTTCCATCCCCCGTCGGGAACGAGCGCGACGATCGTCCCTGCGTCCATGGTGGCCGCCATCTTGCCGACGCCGGCCATCACCGCACCCGACGAGATCCCGGCGAAGATTCCGCACTCGTCGAGCAGGCGGCGTGTCCATTCGATCGACTCGCGCGGCCGCACGATGAGCTTCCGGTCGAGCACGGCCGGGTCGAAGATCGGCGGCACGAACCCGTCCTCGAGCGAGCGCAGCCCCTGCACGAGCTCACCCGCCGGGGGCTCGACGGCGACGACACGCACATCTGGCTTCTGCTCCTTGAGGTACCGCCCGACGCCCATCAGCGTGCCGGTCGTCCCGAGACCGGCGACGAACACATCGAGCTCGGGGCAGTCGCGCAGGATCTCCGGACCAGTGGTCGCGTAATGCGCGTCGGGGTTGGCGGGGTTCCCGTACTGGAACAGCATCACCAGCGACGAATCCTCGGCCGCCAGCTTCTCCGCCTGGCGGATCGCGCCGTTGCTGCCTTCCTCCCCCGGGGACGGGATCACTTCCGCACCGAAGATCTCGAGCATCTGCCGGCGCTCCTCGGACACGTTCTCGGGGAGCACGACGCGCAGCCGGTAGCCCTTCATGCGGGCGACGAGCGCGAGCCCGATGCCGGTGTTGCCGGACGACGGCTCGAGGATCGTGTCGCCCGGCTGCAATACGCCTTCGCGCTCGGCCTCTTCGACCATCCGCAGCGCGATCCGGTCCTTCATGGATCCGCCGGGGTTCTGGCCCTCGAGCTTGGCGTAGATGCGCACGGCCGGGTTCGGCGACAGCGCGTGGACACCGACGAGGGGCGTGCCGCCGATGAGGTCGAGGATCGACTCGTATCTCATATCACCGGTCGCCCTCGCGAGCTCGGGCTCCTGCATCGATGGTCGGCAAAGCCGCCATCGTCGCGGCCACGGGGCGGGCCCGCCTATCCCCCGGCGACGGCGGGGAGGACGGAGACGACGTCGCCGTCGGTCACCTTGGTCTCGAGCTGGTCGAGGTACCGGACGTCGTCGTCGTTTCGGTAGACGTTGACGAACTTGTGGATGCTGCCCGACTCGTCGACCAGCTGGTCGGACAGACCCGGGTAGCGAGCCGTCAGATCGGCGAACACGTCGCCCACGGTGGCGCCCGAGGCGGAGACCGAGGCGGCCCCGTCGGCGTGCGGCCGCAGGAGCGTGGGCAGGCGAACCTCGACGGGCACGGCACGAGTGTACAAGTCCGACCTGATGGGTCCGGATCCTTGCTCAGCGGTCGAGCACCACCTGACACTCGGCGACGGCGTCGTCGCGGACCCGGTACGCGCGCAGCACCGGCTCGCCATCGCGCAGGCTCACGATCACATAGACCCACTCGGGATACCACTTGGCCTGCTCGATGTCGGTGGGAGAGGGATACGCGTCGGTGTGCGTGTGGCTGTGCCAACACCCCACGAGGCCTTCACCGCGGTCCTCCGCCGCGCGCAGTGCGGCCATGAAGTCACGGCTGTCGAGCCGGTACGTCAGAGCTGACTTGTCTTCGTTCCGGCACGGTCGCACCTCCGTGACCGCGCCCCGCGGCTCGTCGTCGACCACGGGTCCGATGAGCAAGCCGCATGCTTCGTCGGGAAGCCCGTCGTAGCAGTGGGCGACGATCGCGTGGTGCTGAGCCTCCGTGAGCCGGAGCGTCGGCGACGCGAAGCCCATGCGGCTCAGCCGGTGGCGGCCGCGGCGTCGCGGATCGCCTGCCACACGCGCTCGGACGTGAGCGGCATGTCGAGGTGGCGGATCCCGAAGATCGACAGCGCGTCGACGACGGCGTTCTGCACCGCCGGTGTCGAGCCGATCGTCCCCGCTTCGCCGATGCCCTTCGCACCGAGCGGGTTGAGCGGGGTCGGCGTCTCGGTGGTCGAAGCTTCGAAGCTGGGGAGCTCGGCCGCGCTCGGCATCGCGTAGTCCATGAGGTTGGCGGTCTGCGGGTTGCCCTCCTCGTCGTACTGGACGCCCTCGTACAGCGCCTGGGCGACGCCTTGCGCGATGCCGCCGTGCTGCTGCCCGGCGACGAGGAGCGGGTTGATGACGCGGCCGCAGTCGTCGACGGCCACGTGGCGCAGGAGCTCGACGCGCCCGGTCTCGGTGTCGACCTCCACGACCGCGATGTGGGCGCCGAAGGGATAGGTCGCTTCTCCCTGGTTGAAGTCGAGCTCGGCGCGCAGGCCCTCCTCGAAGTCGGCCGGGCGTCGAGCCGGGTCGCCGGCTGCCATCGCCAGCTCCGCCCACGAGAGCGCGGTGGTGGGGACCCCGACCACGCCGACGCCTTCGCCCTCGTGCACCACGATGTCGGCGACGTCGGCCTCGAGCAGGTGCGCCGCCAGCCGCTTGGCCTTGTCGACGACGAGCTCGCTCGTCTTGTGGATTGCGCTGCCGCCGATCTGGAGCGAGCGTGATCCCATCGTGCCCATCCCGCGTGGGACGAGCGCGGTGTCGGACTGCACGACTTTCACCGCGTCCATCGGCACGCCGAGCAACTCGGCCACGATCATCTTGAAGGCGGTCTCGAGACCCTGACCGTGCGGTGAGGTACCGACGGTCGCGGTGACAGTGCCGTCGGTGTGCACCTCGACCGCGCCGTACTCCTGGAACAGTCCGCCCGCCGTCACCTCCGTGTACACAGAGAGCCCGATCCCGAGCTGCTTCACGTCGCCGCGCTCACGCCGCTGCGCCTGGTCGCGCCGCAACTCCTCGTACCCCGCGACGCGACAGGCCTCGTCGAGTGCCTTGACGTAATCCGCAGAGTCGTAGTTGGCGCCGGTGACGGTGGTGAGCGGGAACTCCTCCGGACGGAGGAAGTTCTGCTTCCGAAGATCGATCGGATCCCTTCCCAACTCCAGCGCGGCCATGTCGACGATGCGCTCGAGGAGCGCGGCGGCCTCGGGACGGCCGGCACCCCGGTACGCGGCGGTCGGCGTCGTGTTCGTGATCGCGCTCTTGGAGTTCATCTCGATTTTCGGGATGCGGTACACGCCCTGGCTCATTGTTCGGGTGAGGTACGGGAGGAAGGCCCCGATCCCGGGATAGGCGCCGCCGTCACACACGATCCGACCCCGTAGGCCCGTGAAAGTGCCGTCGCGCTTCAGGCCGAGCTCGATGTACTGGATCTGTCCGCGGCCGTGCGTCATCGCAGTCATGTTCTCGGACCGAGTCTCCGACCATTTCAGCGGTCGTCCGAGCTTGCGGGCCGCGGTGGCAACGATCGCGAACTCCGGGTACATGCCGGCCTTGGCGCCGAAGCCTCCGCCGACGGCCGTCGCGACCACCCGAATCCGTTCCTCGTCCAGTCCCACGACGCCGGCGAGCGGATCGCGCACACCGTGCGGGTTCTGCGTGGGGATGTGTACTGTGAGCCCGTCGTCGCCGTCGAGCTCGACGAGGATGCCGTTCGGCTCCATCGGCACCGGCGCGAGGCGCTGGTTGAGGAACCGGCCCTCCACGACAACGTCGGCGTCGTCGAGGATCGACGGGTCGTCTCCGAAGTTGAACTCGATGGCCAGGTTCGACCCGTGCTCCGGGAACACCAGCGGTGCGTCGTCGGCCAGCGCCGCCTCCGGATCGATCACGGTGGGCAGCGGGTCGTAGTCGACGATCACCATCTCGGCTGCGTCGACAGCTTGCGCGCGCGTCTCGGCTACGACGGCGGCGACGATGTCGCCGACGAAGCGCACCACGCCGCGGGCGAGCGGCGGGCGCGACAGCGCCGCCGGGACCATTGCAAAGCCTTGCCCCGGCTCGAGGCCGAGGTCGTCGGCCGTGTACACAGCCACGACGCCCGGCATCGCGGCCGCTTCACTCGTGTCGACCGACTCGATGCGGGCATGGGCCATCGTCGAGCGGACGAACGCCACGTGGAGCAGGCCCTCGACAAGCAGGTCGTCGAAGTAGCCGGCGTCACCGCGCAGGATCCGCGGGTCTTCTGTGCGCCGGACGGGGTTGCCGAGAATCGATCCGGAGGTCGGGGCCACGGGCGAAATCTATACAGTCGCCTCATGGGGCGCGCCGCCGACACCGTCGTCATCAGGAACCGGCGCGCCCGGTACGACTACCACGTGCTCGACTCGTTCGAGTGCGGGATCGTGCTGGCGGGCTCCGAGGTCAAGTCGATTCGGGCCGGCCGCGCCAACCTCCAGGACGCCTACGCACGGGTGGAGGACGCCGAGCTCTGGCTCCATGGCATGCACATCGCCCCGTACGAGTTCTCACGCGCCGAGCTCGAGCCGACGCGTCGCCGCAAGCTGCTCCTACACCGCAAGGAGATCGACACGCTGGCCCGCGCCACCGGCGAGAAGGGGGTGACGCTCGTGCCGTTGCGGGTGTACTTCAAGGATGGTCGGGCCAAGGTCGAGCTGGCCGTGGCGAAGGGCAAGCGGGCGTACGACAAGCGGCGGACGATCGCGGAACGCGACGCGAAGCGCGAGGCCGAACGCGCGCTCAAGGGGTTACGGGACTGACCGCCTGAGCCGATGCCAGGGCCTCGGGAGACACGAGGCCGACGAGCTGATCGCCGTCGAAGACCAGCGTGTGACCGACGCGGCCGCGCGTTGGGCGCATCGCGATGTCGGCGAGCCGGTCGTCGGGACGCGCGACACGGCTCGTCGCGACCGGCACCGCGAAGTCCTGGACGCGGCGCATGACGCCTTCGTAGGCCGGCGCCGATCGCAGCCGGTCGACGCTGACGAGACCGGCGATCGTGCCGTCGAAGCGCTCGACGACGGCCACCGGGTCGTGCAGGTGGGGAGCATCCTCCTTGAGGAAGCCTTCCACTGTGAGCCAGCCGCGCACGCGGGGCGGATCGGGGATCATCACGTCGCGCACCCGCACGTCACCGAACGCGAGGCGCGAGCGCGCCATCTCCCCCTCGGCGCGGGCGGCGCTGATCAGGAACCAGCCGATGAGCGCAGTCCACAGGCTGCCGAAGCCGATGCCCGCGACGAATCCGACCGCGCCGACGCCTACGAGCAACCACCCGAACCCGACTCCGACCTGGGCCGCGGTCGCGACGGCGCGGTAGCGGTTGCCGTGGCGGAACCAGAGCAGCGCCGCGAGGATGCGGCCGCCGTCGAGCGGCGCCGCCGGGATCAGGTTGAACACGGCCAGGATCCCGTTGATCAACGCGAGCCACGCCAGCGCCGAGCCGAGCAGACCCGGCGCGCCGAGCACTGACAGCGTGAGCGCGCCGAGGCCGAACGCCGCTGCGAGGCCGACGCTCGTCGCCGGGCCGGCCGCCGCGATGCGCAGCTCGGCTCCGGCCGAAGGCGACTCGCCCCCGAGCTTGGCGACCCCGCCCAGCATCCAGAGGGTGATGCCGTCGACCTGCACGCCGTGACGGCGCGCGACCAGCGAGTGCGCGATCTCGTGCGCGAGCACTGAAGCGAAGAACAATCCTGCCGTGACGAGCCCCACGAACCAGTATGCGGCCGTGGGCTCGCCCGGGAACTCGGCCGGGAAGCGATCGGCGGCGAGGCTCAGGGTCAGCAGCCCCGCGATCAGCAGGAGGCTCAGGTCGAGCCCTACAGGAATCCCGAAAATCCGACCCAGGCGAATGCTGCTACGTCCCATCACCGACAAGAACGCCGCCCGAAACCGCCGTGTTCCGGGTCTGGGTTCGAAAGACCCGCCGGTACACTGGATCTTCACACCAAGGGGGTGACTGGCTTCGATTCTGAGGATCAACGCGGGTGAAGCGAGCCGACGTCCCCGGATCGTCGAAAAAGAGCCGGGAAAACCAATAAATGCCGAGGATTCAAACCTCGCACTCGCTGCCTAGGAACTAGGTAGTGCGTCCGTTCCGGCCCAGCCGCTCGGCCGGATTGCGGGCGTCATTGAGAGCGGCTCACCGCCGGGACGGGTCTCGCGGCCCGGCGGGACACCACAGCGAGACTGGGGTCGCCGCAGGCCGCCGGTGAGCGGCGGTGGCCCGAGAACCTTCTCACCGGCTGCGCTCGGAGAAGCCCCGCCGAGGACTCGGAAGACGCGGGTTCGAATCCCGCCACCTCCACCATTTCTCTTGTGGCGCGTTCCCTCGCCACAGTGGCGCGTTCCCTCGCCACAGTGGCGCGTTCCCTCACCACCGGCGACATCCGTCGGCTCTCAGTTGCCGTCCTCGAACGCATCGACGTCGAACAGCAGGATGCCTTGACCGGCACCCTCGACCGGGCCGTCGAAGGAGAGCTGAAACGCGATCGTCGTTCCGTCGGGGGCGTATGAGGGGTTCGACGCGTAGTAGCCACCGCGGTAGCGGTTGAA
>DATFPZ010000105.1:0-14106 GCA_035264545.1 Acidimicrobiia bacterium | reverse complement strand
CAGCTCGTAGTGGATACCGAGCTCGTCGAGGCCGCGTTGCACCTGCTCGAAGTGCTCACGCGACGCGTCGCTCAAGTGCTCGGTGAGCTGCGGCGCCCGCTCGATGACGTCCTGCCAGTCCTCCCGCTTGGAGTCGAGGAGCCGGAGCGGGTTCGCCGCCACCCGGTCGCGAAATTCAGCACCCAGCGTGTCTCCGTGGGCGAGCAGGTACTCGCGCAGCACCTCGACGTACTCGGCGCGGCTCGCACGGTCGCCCATCGAGTTGAGCAGCAACGAGACTCCGCTCGACAACCCGAGCTCGCGCAGGAACCCGTGCCCGAACGCGATGACCTCGACGTCGACGTCGGGATCGTCCAGCCCGAGCGTCTCGATCCCGAGCTGCCAGTGCTGCCGGTAACGGCCCTTCTGCGGGCGCTCGTACCGGAACAGCGGCGCCAGGTACCAGACCTTCCAGGGCTCCGGGTTCCCGCGCTGCACATACGCGCGCACGACCGGGGCCGTGCCTTCCGGTCGCAGCGCGAGGCGCCGGTCACCTCGGTCGGTGAACTCGTACATCTCCTTGCTGACGACGTCGGTCGCCTCGCCGAGCCGGTTGAACACCTCGACGTGCTCGAACACCGGGGTGACGATCAGGTCGTAGCCGAAGCGACGCGCCCGGTCCGCGAAAGCGGCGACGACCGCGATCCAGCGCGCCGAGTCAGGCGCAAGGATGTCGTGTGTGCCTACCGGTGAGCGGTACGCGTCCGAGGCGTCTTGCGGCACTGCGGCATCGTACCGGCCCCTTTGCCGCCGGCTGCGGTCCTTATGCGCGCGCTTTCCCCGGCAGCACCCGGTACGCGTCGTACACCGAGTCGATCCGCTTCACGGCGCCGAGGAGCGATTCGAGGTGGCTCGGGTCGGCGAGCTCGAAGTCGAAGCGCAGCTTGGCCACCCGGTCGCTCGACGTCTGCGACGTGCAGGCGAGGATGTTCACGTGGTGCTCGGCCAGCGCCTGGGCGACGTCACGCAACAGGCGTGACCGGTCGAGCGCCTCCACCTCGACGGACACGACGTACGTCGCGGGCTGGTCGTGATCCCAGTCGACGTCGATGACCCGGTGTGCCTGCGCCGCCAGACCGGCCGCGTTGGCGCAGTCGGTGCGGTGGACCGAGACGCCCCGACCGCGGGTCACGAACCCCATGATCTCGTCCCCCGGGACGGGGGTGCAGCACCGGGAGAGCCGCACCATCACGTCGTCGAGGCCTTCGACGTGCACGCCGACGGTGCGTCGCCGCAGCGTGCGCGGTGGCCGGCCGACCGTGACGGGCAGCTGCTCCTCGCCGCCGCGCAGCTCGCGCTGGACACGCTGCACGACCGTCCGTGGTGACACGTGCCCTTCGCCCACGGCGGCATAGAGCGCGTCGAGGTCCGCGTAGCTCATCGCCTCGACGACGTGCGCCAGCGCAGACGATCGGGCGAGCTTCTGGACCGGGAGGCCGTCCTTTCGGAACGCCTTGACGAGCTCGTCGCGGCCCGTCTCGATCGCGTCCTCACGCCGCTCCCGCGAGAACCACTGCCGGATCTTGCTGCGCGCCCTCGGCGTCTGCACGAACTGCAGCCAGTCGCGGCTCGGGCCCGCGCCTTCGACCTTGCTCGTGAAGATTTCGACGCTGTCACCCGACGCGAGCGTCGAGTCGAGCGGGACGAGACGGCCGTTCACCTTGGCGCCGATACAGCGGTGACCGACCTCGGTGTGGATGGAGTACGCGAAGTCGACCGGCGTTGCGCCTGCGGCGAGGGTGATGACCTTGCCCTTCGGCGTGAAGACGAACACCTCGTCCTGCTCGAGGTCGATCTTCAGCGACTCCATGAACTCGCCCGGGTCGGAGGTCTCCTGCTGCCAGTCGACCATCCGCTCGAGCCAGACCATGTCCTGGGCGGGTGACTCCTTCTCCTTGTAGCCCCAGTGGGCGGCGACGCCGTACTCGGCGCGCCGATGCATCTCCTCCGTCCGGATCTGCACCTCGACGAGCTTGCCTTGTGGCCCAACGACCGTCGTATGCAACGACTGGTACAGGTTGAACTTCGGCATCGCGATGTAGTCCTTGAACCGGCCCTGCACCGGCTTCCACATGGCGTGGATGGACCCGAGCGCGGCGTAGCAATCCTTCACGGAGTCGACCACGACGCGGACACCGAGGAGGTCCTGCACGTCGTCGAACTCTTTGCCCTGCACGACCATCTTCTCGTAGATGGACCAGTAGTTCTTCGGTCGGCCGCGTACGTCGGCGTCGATTCGCAACCCGTCGAGACGTACTCGAAGCTCCTTGAGGACCTGCTCCAGGTACTCCTCACGTTCGGGTGCGCGCAGCGAGACCATCTGCTCGATCTCGGCGTACCGCTTGGGATGCAGCACGTCGAAGGCGAGGTCCTCGAGCTGCCATTTCATGTCGGCGATGCCCAGCCGGTGCGCCAGCGGCGCATAGATGTCGAGCGTCTCCCGTGCGATCCGCTGCTGCTTCGCCTCGGGGAGCGACGAGATCGTGCGCATGTTGTGGAGACGATCGGCGAGCTTGATGAGCAGGACGCGGATGTCCTTCGCCATCGCCACGAGCATCTTGCGGAGCGTGGCGGCCTGCTGCTCCTCCTTCGAGTCGAACTGGAGCCGGTCCAGCTTGGTGACCCCGTCGACGATGGCGGCGACGTCGGGCCCGAATCGCTCCTGCAGGTCCTCGTCGGTGACGGTGGTGTCCTCGACGGCGTCGTGCAGGAGCGCGGCTGCGATCGTGACGTCGTCGAGCCCGAGATCGGCGAGGATCATCGCCACCCCGAGCGGGTGAGCGATGTACGGCTCCCCGGATCGGCGCACCTGGTCGGCGTGCGCGACCCGGGCGACCTCGAACGCCTGCTCGATCAGCGCGGTGTCGCCCTTGCGATGGCGGTCACGGTAGGCGGCGATGAGGGGCGCCACCTCGACGTCGACGTGGTGGCGGCGCCAGGGCAGGACCGAGCGCCGGTCGGGTCGTACCTCAACCCGCGGCTCGGTATCACTCATATATCAAGGGTACTTGCCGACCCCGCGAACGCGGTGAGCGCGGGGCTGTGGCCGAGGAGCGTTACCTGCGCTTGCGCCGGCGCTGCTGACGGGGACGAGGCGCGCGCGTGCTCGGCGATGGGCCGCCGGTGGGCCGCGGGGACGTCGGACGCGGCTGCGGCCGCGCGGCCGGCACACTCGCCGCGGCCGGGGCTGGTTCGGCCTCGGGTTCGGGCTCCTGCGCCGGTACGGGCTCTCCGGCCGGCGCCTCGACGGAGGCTTCAGTGCGGGCAAGCTGCGCCGCCGACCGTTCGCGCAAAGCCTGGTTGCGCGGCTCGCGCTCCTTCCACCAGGCGAGGAGCGGCGTGGCCACGAAGATCGACGAGTACGCGCCCGTAATGAGACCGACGAAGAGCGCGAGCGCGAAGTCACGCAGCGCAAGCGCACCGAACAACCCAGCCCCGACGAACAGTAGAGACGCCACGGGAAGCACGGCGACGAACGAGGTGCTGAGGGATCGCATCAGCACCTGGTTCATCGAGCGGTTCACCATCTTCGAGTAGCTGTCACCACGCACGGTGCCGATCGTCGCCTCGTTCTCCTTGACCTTGTCGAACACGACGACCGTGTCGTAGAGCGAGAAGCCGAGGATCGTCAGGAAGGCGACCACCGTCGCCGGTGTCACCTCGAAGCCCGTCAGCGCGTACACGCCGACGGTGACGATGATGTCGTGGACGACGGCGACGATTGCGGCACCTGCCATCTTCCATTCGAACCGGATCGCCAGGTACGCCGCGACCACCAAGAAGAACACGACGAGCGCCTTGATGGCGTTGTTCCGCACCTGGTCGCCGAACGTCGGGCCGACGGTGTCGACGCTCACCTCTGTTCTCTCCACGCCGCCGTATTGGGCGAGCGCGTCGGTCACCTTGTCTTCGGCGGCGGGATTGATGTCCTTCGACTGGACCCGCACCGAGCGTCCCGAGTCGCCCTCGAGCACGAGGACCTTGGCGTCTCCCAGCCCGAGCGGACGAATCACGTCGCGCACGTCGCTGACCGAGGCGGACTTGCCCCTCACTGGCACCTGCCAGGATGTTCCGCCCTCGAAGTCGATGCCGAGATTCAAGCCGCGGGTGAACATCGCGACGAGCGCGATCAGGATGACGGTGCCCGAGAGGATCCCCCATCTCCACGAGCGACCCGTGAAATCGAAGTTGGTCCGCTCGTGGTAGAAGTCGGCCGGCGTGTGGCGCCGGCCGTCGGCGCGCGGGCTCACGCCGTCGCCTCTTTCGCGTCAAGACCCGACGCGATTCCCACCACGGGCACGCGTACCAGCGCGCGCCGCCTCGACAGGATGACGACGAGCGGGTGCATGAAGAAGTAGGCGACGGCCAGGTCGAGCACGGTCGACAGACCGAGGAAGAACGCGAAGCCCTTCACGGACCCGGACGCCAGGACGTACAGGACGCCGGCGCCGATCAGCGAGACGAGGTCGGCGGCCAGGATCGTGCGGAACGCGCGATTGAAGCCACGATCGACCGAGGAGCGCACAGTCTTCCCTGTCCGGACCTCGTCTTTGAGGCGTTCGAAGTACACGACGTACGAGTCGACCGTCACCCCGACCGAGACGATGAGCCCCGTCACGCCCGCGAGGGTCAACGTGAGGTTGAATCCCGAGGTGCTGAGGTATGCGACCAGCACGTACGTCACCACCGCGCTCAAACCGATGCCCAGGATCACGACCACGCCGAGGAGCCGGTAGAAGAGGAGCATGTAGAGCGCGACGAGCGACAAGCCCACGATGCCGGCCGCGATCCCGGATGTGAGCTGGTCGCTGCCCAACGTGGGCGACACGCTCTGCACGGTTTGCTGCTTCTCGTCGAAGCGCACCGGGAGCGCGCCGTACTTGAGCACGCTGGCGAGGTCATCGGCCTCGCCCTGTGTGAAGCTCCCGGAGATCGTCACGTCGCCGGGAAAGTTCGGCTCGTTGAACCGCGGCGCCGACTGCACCACTCCGTCGAGCACGATGGCCACGCTGTTCTGCGGCGGCTGCTTCGGGAACGACTCCTGCGCGAGCTGGTTGAACTTCTGCCGTCCGGAATCCTTCAGCGACAGGTCGACGCCGTAGCCCTGTCCCTGGAGGAATTGCGACTTGGCACCCGACGTCTCCCTCCCGGTGAGCGCGGCGGGGCCGAGGAGGTATCGCACCTCCCGCTTCTCCTGTTTCCGGCCGGGCAGAACGACGCAAGCGTCCGCCTTGTCGGCGGCTGCGTCGGAGTTCGGAATCGACGGCAATGCCCCGATCGCAGTCGAGTCGCACGATGCGATCGCCGCCTTCGTCGCATCGTCGGCCGGCGGCGTCGAAGCCGTTGTGGGTGGGAGCTCGGCCAAGACGGGTCGAAAGCGCAGCTCGGCCGTGCGTCCGACCAGGCGCCGTGCCTTGTCACGGTCCTTGACTCCCGGAAGGTTGATGACGATGTTGTCGCCTTCCCGGGTGACCTCGGCATCCGAGACACCGAGGCCGTTCACGCGTCGGTCGATGATGTCCTTCGCGGTGTCGAGCGAGCTGTCGCTGAACCGGCCCGCCGGGAACAGCCGGACGGAGATGCCGCCCTGGAGGTCGAGGCCGAGGACGGGCTCGTTCCCGACGATCACCGTCGCGGCCAGCGCGATCACGACGACCGCCACGCTCCCGATGAGGTAGGCCCAGTATTTCCGCACGGTCAGGGCTCGCTCCGCGGGCTCTGGCTTCCACCCTCGCCCCGGTCGTCGTCGACGTCTTCGTCGCCGGGCCCCCCGATCTCGTCGGTCTCGACGTCCGGCCCCACGCGCTGCCCGATCGCGCCCCGCGCGACGCGCAGCACGATTCCGGGGGACACCTCGAGGTCGACCGTGCCGTCGTCGATCCCGCGGATGGTCCCGTAGATCCCACCGGACGTGACGACCTCGTCGCCGACCTGCAAGCTGGCGACGAGCGCCCGGTGCGCGGCCATCTGCCTCCGCTGCGGTCGCACGATCAGCAGCAGGAACGCGGCGACGAGAATGCCGAGGTAAAGGAGGGCTACGGGCATCGAGTGTGGGTTCCGGGTGGAGCCGGAACCGAAAATGGATGCTAGCGGAACCCTGTTCCCGTCAGAGGGTCGGGCGCGGCGGCCGACAAGCTCACGGCTCGAACAGGCTGGGGCCGCCGCCGGTCTCGGCGGGGACGTCGAGCCCGAGGTGCACGTACGCGGCCGCGGTTGCAACGCGCCCTCGTGGCGTTCGTTGGAGCAGACCCTCCTTGAGGAGGAAGGGCTCGTAGACGTCTTCCACGGTCTCGGACTCCTCGGTCACCGCGACTGCGAGCGTGCTGAGGCCGACCGGTTGACCCGCGAACGTCTCGCACAGCGCGGTGAGGATCGACCGGTCCACCTTGTCGAGGCCGCGCTCGTCAACCTCGAACAGGGCCAGGGCGGCGCGGGCCGTCGCTGCGCTCACGGTGCCGTCGCCGCGCACTTCGGCGTAGTCGCGCACACGCTTGAGGAGACGGTTGGCGACACGCGGTGTGCCGCGGGCTCGGCCGGCGATCTCCCGTGCGCCCTCCGACTCGAGCGGCACTCCGAGGATGCCGGCGGCGCGCTCGAGGATCGTGACTAGATCCTCCGCCTCGTAGTAGTCGAGGCGGGAGACGAGGCCGAAGCGGTCGCGCAGCGGGCCGGTGATGAGCCCGGTACGGGTCGTGGCGCCGGCGAGGGTGAAGCGCGGGAGGTCGAGCCGGATCGAACGCGCCGACGGTCCTTTGCCGATGACGATGTCGAGCTGGAAGTCCTCCATCGCCGGGTACAGCACCTCTTCGACGGCGCGGGGCAGGCGGTGGACCTCGTCGATGAACAGCACGTCCCCGTCGTCGAGATTGGTGAGGATGGCGGCGAGGTCGCCGGCGCGCTCGAGCGCCGGCCCGCTGGTGACGCGCAGGCTCACGCCGAGCTCGGCGGCGACGATGCCGGCCAGCGACGTCTTGCCCGTTCCCGGCGGGCCCGCGAACAGCAGGTGGTCGACCGCCTGCCCACGTTGCCTCGCCGCCGCGAGCAGGATCTCGAGATGCTCCTTCAGGCGTTCTTGGCCCACGAACTCGTCCAGCCGCCGGGGGCGGAGCGTCGTCTCCTCGGCCCGCTCGATCGGATCGGCCGCCGGGCTGAGCAGCTCTTCCCTAGACACGGGTGACCGCCAGCAGCTTCAAGGCGTCGCGCAGGAGGTCCTCGACCGATCCGTCGTCGGGCAGCTGGGCGAGGACGTCGCGCACCTCGTCGGACTGGTACCCGAGCCCCGACAACGCCGCCCGCACCTCGGCGCGGCTCGACGGCGGAGCCGACGCGGCGTCGGCGTGCTCGAGCGCCGGCACCTCGAGGCGCGCCTTGAGCTCGATCATCAGGCGCTGCGCGGTGCGCTTCCCCACCCCCGGCACCAGCGTCAGCGCGTCGAGGTCGTCGTCGACGAGCGCGCGTCGGAGCACGCCCGGCGAGTGCACCGACAAGATCGCCAGCGCGAGCTTGGGACCCACCCCGTTCGCCCCGATGAGCACTTCGAACGTGTCGCGCTCGTCGCGGGTCGGGAACCCGAAGAGCACCATGGTGTCGTCGCGCACATGGAGGTGCGTGAACAGCATGGCGGCGGCACCGGGCTCGAGCGTGGGGATCGCGCTCAGCGGGACGAGCGCGCGGTAGCCGACACCCCCCACCTCGACGAGCACTTCCCCGGTGGCCGAGCGCTCGAGCACCTCGCCCCGCACGGATCCGATCATCGTCGCGACTCCTTCGCCAGCGCAGCGCCGACGGCGCGGATGAGCGCGTCGGGTGCCGGGCCTTCGGCGGCGAGCGCGGTGCGCAGGCCGGCGGAGCCCAGGTGGCACACCGCGAGCCCGAGCGCGTCGGCGGCGTCGGCCGGGCGGGGCGGCCTCGCCAGCTTGAGCAGACGCGCCACCATCTCCTGCACCTGCGGCTTGCCGGCGTTGCCGTCGCCGGTCACGGCCAGCTTCACCTCGTTCGGGCTGTAGTGGAACACGGGCACGCCCGTGCGGCCTGCGACCGCGAGTGCCAGCCCGCTGGCCTGCCCCACGGACATGGCCGTCCGAGTGTTGACCTGGAAGAGCACGCGCTCGACGGCGAGCGCGCACGGTCCGAGCTCGCCCACGAGCTCGTCGAGCTCGCGTTGCAGGACCGCAAGGCGCTCCGGCAACTCGGCCTCGGGATCGGTGTGTATCACCCCGAAGGACTCGGTGACCAGGGATCCGCTCGTGCCCCGTGCCACCGCGCCGTAGCCACAGCGCGACACGCCGGGATCGATGCCGAGCACGGGGCCCGCGGCGTCGAACATGGGTTCGAGGTTACGGGCGCCGGTCAGAGGGGTGGTGGACCCTCGCGCCTACGTGCGTATCTCAACGACACCCCACGTCGCTCAGATACGCACGTCCGCGGTCAGCGCAGCAGCAGGATCAGCACGACGGCGATCACGACGACCACGGCCGCGGCCGCGGCCACGGGGATGACACGCTTGAGCACAGGCGCCCCTGCCGTGCGCAACAGGTCCACGGGCTCGGCTTCGGGTGCATCGATCATCCGCGCTGTGCCGCTCTCGGGGACTTCATTCGAAGCAGTCGGGTCACCACCCGACGACAGCACGTCGCGCTCGAGGCAGGCGACGAACTGTTCGAGGAGCTTGGCGGACACGTCCGCGATCACACCTCGTCCGAACTGGGCGACCTTGCCGGTGATTGTGACGTCACTGTCGATGCTGACACGGGTGCCGTCACCATCAGGCTGGAGGACAGCCGTCGCCGTCGCCGATGCGTTTCCTTGACCACGCGTGTCGCGTCCCTCGGCGCGGATGACGGCGCGATGGTGGGTGTCGTCGGACTCGGTGATGCGCGCTGTGCCCTTGTACTGCGCGGTGATCGGACCGACCTTGACCTTCACGATCCCGCGGTACTCGTCGCCTTCCACCTCTTGGAGTTGGGCGCCCGGCATGCACGGTGCGATGCGCTCGACGTCGAGCAACACGCGCCACGCCTCCTCGACGGGCACGTCGACGCGGAACTCGTTCTCCAGCTTCATTTCGCCTCCAGCAGCCGTTCGGCCTCGCGCAGGTCACCGAGCGTATCGACGTCGGCCGCGCTGCCCGTGTCCGTGCAGTCGACCTCGACGGCCCCCTCGTCCATCAGCACGCGCGCCCCTGCGTCGCCGTCGAGTTGGCGCGCGTTCGCCCACATCGTGCGACCCAGGAGCACCGGGTTGCGCCGCTGCCCCTGGTACGTCGCCATCGCCAGGCTTGCGCCCTCCCGGTACGCCTCGGCCAGCCGGCGGTAGGCATCCGGGCCGACGAGCGGCTGGTCGGCGAGGCCGACTGCGACCGCTCCAACCTGCGCCCATGGCTCCAACGCCTCGAGCGCCGCCCGCAGCGACCTCGCTATCCCGCGTCGCCACCGGTGCGAGCGAACGACGACCACGCCTTCCGGGGCGACGCGCGCCACCGCGTCGCCGTGGTGGCCGACGACGAGCACGACGGGACGGAGCCCGCTGGTGGTGGCGGCGTCCAGCGCCCACGACACCAGGGGCCGGCCGTGCAGCGCGACGAGCGGCTTGGGGACGTCGCCGCCGAGGCGCGACCCGCGCCCAGCCGCGAGCACGGCGATCGCGACGTCCGGCTGGGTCAAGCCGATGCGGCTTCGAGCGCGCGCCGCACGAGCACGCGTGCGAGGTGCTCGCGGTACTCGGGCGTTGCGTTGATGTCGCCGGGTGGCTCCGTTCCCTCGGCGGCGTGCTCGGCGGCTTCCGCCACCGACGCTCCCCCGGCGAGCGCCTCCTCCACCGCCAGCGCGCGCAACGGAGTTCCGCCCATGTTCACGAGCGCGACCTGCGTGCCCCCGTTTCTGACCGCCATGGCGCCCACGATGGCCCAGTCCTGAGCGCGGCGCTGGAACTTCTGGTACGAGAACCCCGCGCCGAGCGATTTCGGTACCCGGATCTCGGTGAGCAGCTCGTCGGGCTCGAGGGCGGTCTCGAGGAATCCGTGGAAGAAGTCGGCGGCAGCGATGGTGCGCTCGCCGCCCGGACCTTGGACGACGAACGTCGCGTCGAGCGCGAGGAGCAGCGCGGGAAGGTCCGACGCAGGGTCCCCATGGGAGACCGACCCGCCGATCGTGCCCCGGTGGCGCACCTGGTTGTCACCGACCTCCGACGCAACGGTCCGCAACGGCGCGCAGTGCGCGGCGAGCACGTCGCTCGTCTCGAGGTCGCGGTGTCGTGTGAGCGCTCCGACCGCGAGGTGGTCGTCGGCGTCGCGCACGTAAGAGAGCTCGCGCACGCGTCCGACATCGACGAGCACCGTCGGCGTGGCGAGCCGCAACTTCATCAACGGGAGCAGCGACATCCCGCCGGCCAGGAGCTTCGCGTCGTCCCCGTGCTCCGCGAGGGCAGCGATCGCCTCGTCGGCCGAGCGCGCCCGCAGGTAGTCGAACGGCGCCGGGATCATCCGTTGGTCCCGGCCGCCGCCAGCACTGCCTGGACGATGTTGTGGTAGCCGGTGCAACGGCACAGGTTGCCCTCGAGCCCCAACCGGACGTCGCGCTCAGTCGGGCTCGGGATCTCGTCGAGCAAGGACACGGTGGCCATGACCATGCCGGCCGTGCAGAACCCGCACTGGAGCGCGTGCTGGTCGTGGAACGCGGCCTGGACCGGATGCAGCTCGTCACCCTGGGCCAGGCCCTCGATCGTCGTGACCTCCGACCCGTCCGCCTGCGCCGCGAGCATCGTGCACGACTTCACCGATTCCCCGTCGACGAGCACGGTGCACGCGCCGCAGGAGGACGTGTCGCATCCGACCTTGGTGCCCGTGAGTCCGACCACTTCACGCAGGTACTGCACGAGCAACAGCCGAGGCTCGACGTCGTGCTCGTGCGCCTGTCCGTTGACCGCGATCTCGACGTGCATTTGCTCCTCGGGTCGCCGTCGCAAGCTCCGGCGGCCGGGACTCTAATCCCTTGCGACCGGCTACCCGCTGCGATCGGGTCCGGCCCGCTCGATGTCGATCCGCACGAGCACGCGCCGCTCCCGCTCCATCGCGGCGCGGTAGTCGTCCCAGTCGGGATGCTCGCCGGCCAGCGAGCGGTAGTAGTCGATCAGCAGTTCCATCGCCTCCGGGAGCGACACGATCTCCGCGGTCCCGTCGACCTGGATCCAATCCCCGAAGAAGCCGTCGTTCAGGACGCACAGCGAGGCCCGAGGGTCACGGCGCAGGTTCTTCACCTTCAATGCAGTCTCGCGGGTGCTGACCACGATCCGTCCGGCGGCATCGATGCCACACATCACCGGTGACAGCTGCGGGTCGCCATTCGCGCGCCTCGACGTGATCACGGCGCGGTGGTTGTTCCGCAAGAAATCGCGCGCTGCGTCGAGGTCCATCGCGTCTAGGCGACGACGGCTTGCAGCACGTCGTCCGGGATGTCGAAGTTGGCGTAGACCGCTTGGACGTCGTCGTGCTCCTCCAGGGCATCGATCAGGCGCACGACGCCACGCGCGATCGCCTCGTCCGTCAGAGGCACCATCTGCGACGGCAGCATCGTGAGATCCGCGCTCGTGAACGGGATCTTTGCCGCCTCGAGCGCGCCGCGGACCGATTGCAGATCGGTCGGCGGCGTCGTGATGCGCCACGTGTCGCCCTCGTCGACGATGTCCTCCGCGCCCGCGTCGAGAGCGGCCAGCATGAGGTCGTCCTCGGTCGAGGCGCGCTTCTCGACGTAGATCACGCCCTTGCGCTCGAATTGCCATGCCACTGCACCCGGTTCGGCCAGCGAACCCCCGTTGCGGGTGAAGATGTTCTTCACCTCTTGGCCGGTGCGGTTGCGGTTGTCGGAGAGGCACTCGATGTAGACGGCCACCCCGCCCGAGGCGTACCCCTCGTAGCTCGCGGGCTCGTACCGAACGCCCTCGAGCTCGCCCGTCCCCCGTTTGATCGCCCGATCGATCGTGTCCGCGGGGACAGAGCTGTCGCGTGCCTTCTGCACGGCCGCCCGCAGGGTCGGGTTCCCCTCCAGGTCACTCCCGCCCCCGCGCGCCGCGACCTCGATCTGCTTGATGAGCTTGGCGAAGAGCTTCCCGCGGGCCTTGTCGGCCGCGCCCTTCTTGTGCTTGATCGAGTGCCACTTGGAATGTCCGCTCACATTCTCTCCTTTGGCGCCGTCGCAAGCTCCGGCTCGTCTGCATTCGGTCGCCGTCGCAAGCTCCCGCTCCTGCTCCGGCGGTCGGCCAAGCCGCCGCCTACGCGGGCGACGGTCGGCAAAGCCGCCGTCGCCGCGGCTCCCTCGGTCAAGAACTGCTGGTGGAGCCGGAGGTCGCCCGACAGCTCGGGGTGGAAGGTCGCGGCCCAGATCGCACCCTGGCGGAGCAACACCGGATGCGCGTCGTGGGTCGCCAGCACCTCGACTGCCTCGCCGACATGCTCCACGACCGGGGCCCGGATGAACACGCCGGGGAAGTCGCCCTGGATCCCCGTCACCGCCAGCCCGGCTTCGAACGACTCGCGCTGACGGCCGTAAGCGTTGCGCACCACCGTGCAGTCGAGCACTCCCAGCGCCGGTGGCGGGGCGACGTCACCGGCGTCGCGCACGTCGTCGGCGAGGAGGATCAACCCGGCGCACGTTGCGAACGCCGGCAGCCCCTCGCTCAGCGCGGCGTGGAGCGGTTCGCGTAGACCGGACGTGTCGAGGAGTTTCCCGATCGTCGTCGATTCGCCGCCGGGCATGAACAATGCGTCGAGGCCACCAAGATGCTCGGGGACCCGGACCTCGACCGCTTCGACGCCGAGCGCGTCGAGCACCTCACGATGCTCGCGGAACGCCCCCTGGAGCGCGAGGACCCCGGCCTTCATGACCTGGAGGTACCCGGTCGTGCGCCACCGCCTACCAACCCCGCTCCGCTAGCTTCACGTCGAGCTGGTCGATCTCCTCGCCGCGCATCGCACCGCCGAGGCCGCGCGACACCTTGGCGATGATTGCCGGATCGGCATAGTGGGTCGTCGCCTCGACGATGGACTTCGCACGCGTCGTTGGGTCGTCGCTCTTGAAGATGCCGCTGCCGACGAACACCGCCTGCGCGCCGAGCTGCATCACGAGCGCGGCATCGGCCGGCGTGGCAATCCCGCCTGCACAGAAGAGCGGAACCGGGAGCTCCCCGAGGGCCGCGACCTCGCGCACGAGCTCGACCGGCGCCCGGTGCTCCTTCGCCGCCGCGAACAGCTCGGGCTCGTCGGCGACGCCGAGCCGGCGGATGTCGCCGAGAATCGAACGGAGGTGGCGGACCGCCTCGACGATGTTTCCGGTGCCGGCCTCGCCCTTCGAGCGGATCATGCACGCGCCTTCGGCGATCCGGCGGAGCGCCTCGCCCAGGTTGGTGGCGCCGCACACGAACGGCACGGTGAAGGCCCACTTGTCGACGTGGTGCGCCTCGTCGGCGGGCGTCAGGACCTCGCTCTCGTCGATGTAGTCGACACCGAGTGACTCGAGCACCTGCGCTTCGGCGAAGTGCCCGATGCGGCACTTCGCCATGACCGGGATCGTCACCGCGTGCTGGATCGCCTCGATCGTGGCCGGGTCGCTCATGCGGGCGACGCCGCCGTCGCGGCGGATGTCCGCCGGCACCCGCTCGAGCGCCATGACCGAGACCGCGCCGCCGTCCTCGGCGATCCGTGCTTGCTCGGCGTTGACGACGTCCATGACGACGCCGCCACGCAGCATCTCGGCCAGCCCGCGCTTCACCCGCGCGGTGCCCGTGTTGCGCTCCTCCACCATGCAGCCAGTCTACCGACGGGCATGTGGCCTTCTGCCGGTGGTTCTCGCTAGCTCGAAGGCGGCGCGGGCGGCGGTGCGGTCACCTCGACCGGGGCGCCGATCGGCAGCAGCTCCACCCACGTCCGGCCCGGGAGCAACTTGACCGGCTTTCCCGCCGCATCGACGTACCGAGCCGGCTGCTCCTTCGCCGGTCGGGTCCAACGGCCCCTGACGATCTTCCCGTCCCTGAACACCCACGCGTCGCCCTCGCCGATCGTCTGACCCTCGGCGGTGG
>DATFPZ010000104.1:0-2221 GCA_035264545.1 Acidimicrobiia bacterium | reverse complement strand
TCCTCGTCGCCGGCCGACGGGGGGAGGGCCCTCTTTCGGAGGGCCTCAAACGGCCGGCGAGGAGCGGGGGACGGCAGTGGGGTCGGACGCCCGCACTGAGGCGGATGGCTGCGCCAGCGGCAGCGCCTCCGCTGTGCGGGCGCCCGGCCTCGCTGCCCCCCCGAGATCGCACTGTCGCACCGTGGCTCAATCCCAGAACTAGACCGCGCGGTCAAGGTTTACACTCGCGCCCATGTCCGAGCAGGTAACTGAGCTCGGGCGCCGGTCCCGACTCGCCTCTCGGCGGCTCGCGTCGGCGTCGACGGCCGAGAAGGACGCCGCCCTGCTCACCGCGGCCGACCTGCTCGTCGAGCGGACGCCCGAGATCCTCGCGGCGAACGCCGCCGACACCGAGCACGCCGCCGACGGCGGCATGGAGCCGGGGCCGCTCGACCGGTTGCGTCTCACCGAGCGTCGCGTGGCGGACATGGCCGACGGCTTACGAAAGGTGGCGGCGATACCCGACCCGGTCGGTGAGCTGCTCGACGGCTGGGTGCGGCCCAACGGCCTCGAGATCCAACGCGTGCGAGTGCCACTGGGGGTCGTCGCAATCATCTACGAGAACCGGCCCAACGTGACGAGCGACGCCGCCAGCCTGTGCCTGAAGTCCGGCAACGCGGCGTTGCTGCGGGGGTCGGGCTCGGCGCTGCGCTCGAACATCGCGATCGCGGGCGTGCTGCGCGACGCCCTGCAGAAAACGGGTCTGCCCGAGGACGGCGTCGTCCTCGTCGAGGACACGGCCCACGAGACCGCCCTCGAGCTCATGCAGCTCACGGAGCTCGTCGATTGCCTGATCCCGCGCGGTGGCCATGAGCTCATCCGGAGCGTGCGCGAGCACGCGACCGTCCCTGTGGTCATCGACGGCGACGGGAACTGCCACGTGTACGTCGACGCCGGCGCCGACCTCGACAAAGCGCTGCGCATCGTCGTCAACGCCAAGACGAACCGGACCAGCGTGTGCAACGCGGCGGAGTCGCTCGTGGTGCACGAGGCGGTGGCCGACTCGTTCTTGCCCCGAGCCTGCGCCGCCCTCGCCGAGCACGGCGTCGAGCTCGTCGGTGACGACCGCGCCCGCGCGTTGTGGCCCGCGATGGGAGCCGCGACCGACGACGACTTCTCCCGCGAGTTCCTCGCGATGAAGATCAGCATCGCCGTCGTCGACTCGCTCGACGCCGCCATCGGTCACGTCAACCGGTTCGGATCCGGCCACACCGAGGCCATCGTCACGCGCGACCTCGACGCGGCGCGACGCTTCACGGGTGACGTCGACGCCGCCGTCGTCATCGTGAACGCGTCGACACGGTTCACCGACGGGGAGCGCTTCGGTTTCGGGGCCGAGATCGGCATCTCGACCCAGAAGCTCCACGCCCGTGGCCCGATGGGCGTGCGTGAGCTCACCACGTACAGGTACGTCCTGTGGGGCGACGGCCAGGTGGTCGAGTGACCTACGTCCTCCGAGGTCCGGGAGCCTGATGGCCGATCGCTTCACGTCCGTCGACGATGTGATCGAGCGCCTGCGCGCTGCCGACTACCTCGCCGACCTGAACATCGCCGGCGTCGTGTACCTCGCCGACCGGCTCGAGAAGCCGGTGCTCGTCGAGGGTCCGGCCGGGGTGGGCAAGACGGAGCTCGCCAAGGCCCTCGCCCAGGTCACGGGGGCGCGCCTGATCCGGCTGCAGTGCTACGAGGGCCTCGACGAGTCGAAGGCGCTGTACGAGTGGAACTACAAGAAGCAGCTGCTCCGCATCCAGGCCGATCGCGAGCACGAGACCAGCTGGGCCGATGTCGAGGCCGACATCTTCTCAGAGCCGTTCCTGCTGACCCGGCCGCTGCTGGAGGCGATCCGCGCCGAGGAGCCCATCGTGCTCCTCATCGACGAGGTCGACCGCGTCGAGATCGAGACGGAAGCGCTCCTGCTCGAGGTGCTGTCGGACTTCCAGGTCTCGATCCCGGAGTTGGGCACGATAGCGGGCAAGCAGCGACCCCTCGTGGTCATGACGTCGAACAACACACGCGAGCTCTCGGAGGCGTTGAAGCGGCGGTGCCTGTACCTGCACCTCGACTACCCGGACCTCGAGCGCGAGAAGGACATCGTCAGGGTGCGCGTGCCCGACGTCGACGACGAGCTCGCGGAGCAGGTCGCGCGCGTCGTGCGGTCGATACGGCAGCTCGAGTTGAAGAA
>DATFPZ010000103.1:0-2454 GCA_035264545.1 Acidimicrobiia bacterium | reverse complement strand
CCGCCCTCGCGAATCTTGTCCTGTCACACATCGCCGACTACGACGCCGGAGTGCGGGACGCGGTGCGCGTCCTGCGCGCTGGAGGTGGTTTCGGATGCTCTGCGTGGGCGCACGCCGAGCCGGGCGAGAACCCACCTGCGGCCGCTGAAGCCGACGAGATGCTCGACGCCCTCGCAGAGGAGCACGGCCTCGACACGATGCCCCCCGACCCGCCGGTGCCGTCGGAGGAGCCGCTCCGCGACCGGGCGACGCTGGAGAACGCGCTGAGTGCGGCCGGGCTCGACGACGTCGCGGTCGAGGCGCACACGTACGAGTGGAGCTACTCGGTTGACGAATACCTCGTCGGGCGGGCGTGGCGACCCCGGGTCCGGTACATGCGAGCGCACGCGCACGAGGGCATGTGGCAGGAGCTCGAGCGGGAGGGAACCGCGCGACTCCAAGAGCGCTTCGGCGACACGATCCGGTCGACGGGCCGCTTGTGGATCGCCGTCGGCACGAAGCCCTAGCGATCCCCGCCTGGCTCAGCGCGTTACTCGATGATGCCGGTCGGGCGGGGGATGCCGGCGGCGTCGAGGGCGCCGTAGTACATGTCGAGCGCCAGCTGGGCGTCGGTGTAGCCGAGGTAGTTGCCGTCGTCGTCGTAGAGGATGAGCCCACCCTCGATGACGAAGAACACCTCGACCGGCTCCTCGCTGTCGGGCATGGCCTCGAGCGTGTGGGTGGAGCCGGCCTGCTCGAACACGAACGAGCCCGGCGACGCGACGAAGTCGTACTCGAGGTAATGCCACCGGCCCTTGAGCGTGTACGCGTGCACGGCGCCGTCATGGTGGTGCGTCGGGATGCGCTTGCCCGGAGCGAAGCGGTTCATGATCACCCACGTGCCGGTCTCGCGCGAGACGCGCAGCATCTTGGCCTCGACGCCCTCGTCCCACACCGCCCACGGCAGATCGTCGGTGTTCAGATGGGCCGAGATCGCGTCGGGGGCAACGGTCGTCATGGTGTGGGCTCCTCGGATTTCTTGACACGGCGTGGGTGAAACCGGTTCCATTCTGACGCATGCCGCTCGCACCCGCCGCCCGCACGATGATCGATCAGCTCGAGGCCGGCGGAGGTCCGGCGCTCTGGGAGATGTCGGTCGACGAAGCCCGCGCCATGAGTGCGGTGATGAGCGCGATGGACGACCCGCCCGAGGTGGCCGCGGTCGAAGACCGCGTGATCCCGGGACCGGCCGGCGACCTACCCGTGCGGATCTACACGCCCGACGCGCCGGCACCACGCCCGGTCATGGCGTTCTTCCACGGCGGTGGGTTCGTGATCTGCTCGGTCGAGACGCACGACGGCCTGGCGCGGCGCCTGGCCAACGCCACCGGTGCCGTCGTCGTGAGCGTGGAGTACCGGCTCGCGCCGGACGCGCGCTGCCCCTCCGCCGCCGAGGACTGCTACGCGGCGACGCAGTGGGTGCACGAGCACGCCGCCGCGCTGGGCGCCGACTCGGGTCGTCTGATCGTCGCCGGCGACAGCGCGGGCGGGAACCTCGCCGCCGTCGTCACGCTGATGGCGCGTGAGCGAGGCGCGCCGCCGATCGCACACCAGGTGCTCGTCTACCCGGTCATCGACGCCGCCTGCGACGCGCCGTCGTACACGGAGAACGCCGAGGGGTACTTCCTCAGCGCGGCCGGGATGCACTGGTTCTGGGACCACTATCTCGGACTCGACGGCGACGGCACCCACCACCATGCGTCACCGATCCGCGCGAGCGATTTCTCGGGCTTGCCACCGGCGGTCGTGATCACGGCCGAGTTCGACCCGCTGCGCGACGAGGGCGAGGCGTACGCGGAGGCGCTGCGCGCCGCCGGCGTGCCCGTCACCATGCAGCGCTACGACGGCATGATCCACGGCTTCGTGAGCATGCCGATGATGTTCCCCGAAGCCGGCGACGCGATCACGCTGATCGTCGACGCCGTCCAGGGCGTGTCGGCTCGCTGATTCCGCGCCGCGGCGAGTCAGATGCGCTGCAGGAGGCTGGCAGTACCGAGTGACCCGCCGCAGCACATCGACACGAGCGCGAACTCCTGGTCGGAGCGCTCGAGCTCGTGCAGCGCGGTCGTGATGAGGCGCGAGCCCGTCGAGCCGACCGGGTGGCCGAGCGCGATGGCACCGCCGTTCACGTTGACGCGATCCATGTCGGGCTTGTGGACCTGCGCCCATGACAAGACCACCGAGGCGAACGCCTCGTTGACCTCGAACAGGTCGAAGTCCGCCATCGACATGCGCGACCGGTCGAGCATCTTCTGGGTCGCGAGCACCGGACCGTCGAGCAGGTAATACGGGTCCGAGCCGGTGACGAGCTGGTGCACCAAACGGGCGCGTGGCTTCAACCCGAGCGCCTTCGCCTTGTCCTCGTCCATCCACAGCACGGCGGCGGCGCCGTCGGAGATCTGGGACGAGTTGCCG
>DATFPZ010000102.1:0-2103 GCA_035264545.1 Acidimicrobiia bacterium | reverse complement strand
GACCGGGAGGTGGAACGTGTCGGCGAGGTCGACGAAGCGCGTCACCTTCTGCGACGCATCGGCGGTCCATCCGGCGCCGTAGAAGTACGGGTCGCCGGCCAGCACCGCGACCGGCCAGCCGTCGAGGCGGGCGAGGCCCGTCACCGCCGACCGGCCGTATCCGCGGCCGATCTCGAGGAACGAGTCCCGGTCGACGACCGCGTCGATGATGTCGCGCACCTTGTAGACCTGCCGAACGTCGCGGGGAATCGCGTCGGCGAGCCAGCCTTCACGGCGCTCGGTGTCGTCCGTCGGCTCGACTCGGGGCGGGGGGTCGTCGACCGAACGGGGGAGATAGGAGAGGAATGCGCGCGTCCGCGCGAAGGCGTCGTGCTCGGTGTCGACCACGTCGTCCACGGCGCCGTTGCGGCCCTGGATCTCGCTGCCGCCGAGCCCCTCCTTGTCGACGTGCTCGCCGAGGCGAGCGACCACCGGCGGTCCTGCCACGAACAGCTGCGACGTGCCGCGCACCATGACCGAGTAATGGCTCGTCACGACGCGCGCCGCGCCGAGCCCGGCCACGGATCCGAGGCACAGCGCGACGACAGGCACGGCGGCGAGGTTCTCGACCACCCATTCCCAACCGGGGTTGAACGGCACGAAGCTGCGGGCCATCGTCTCGATCGACTTCACCGAGCCGCCTCCGCCGGAACCGTCGACGAGCCGGACGATCGGCAGCCGCAGCGCGTTGGCCATCTGCTCGGCGTGCACCTGCTTCTGGAAGATCGACGCGTCCGCCGCTCCGCCGCGAACCGTGAAGTCGTCGCCGCCCACGACGACGGGCCGGCCCTTGATGCGAGCCCGGCCCATCACGAAGTTCGCGGGCGTGAAGCCCGCCAGCTGCCCGTCGTCGTACTCGGCCCGTCCCGTGAGCGCGCCGATCTCGTGGAAGCTGCCGGCGTCGACGAGGGCGTCGATGCGTTCGCGCACCGTGAGCTTGCCGGCCTCGTGCTGACGGGCGACCTTCTCCTCGCCGCCCATTGCGGCGGCAAGCTCGGTGCGGCGCCGCAGCTCGTCGAGCTCGGGATCCCAGGTCACAAAGCCTCCGCGGCCGAACCGTAGTCTTGCGGCTCGTGACGGAGACGAAGACGTATCGCCAGCACCGGTACACGCCGCCACCGGGCGCGACCGAGATCCTCCTCGTGCGTCACGGCGAGTCCCAACCCGTGGACCCGGATCATCCCTTCGAGCTCGTCGACGGGCACGGCGACCCACCGCTCGACCCGGTCGGCATCGAGCAGGCCGAGCGGGTCGCCAACCGGCTTGCAGGCGAGAACATCGCCGCCATCTACGTGACGACCCTTCGACGCACCGTCGAGACGGCTGCGCCGCTCGCGAAGCGGCTCGGCATCGTGCCGGGCGTCGAGCCGGAGCTTCGCGAGGTGTTCCTGGGGGAGTGGGAAGGCGGGCTGCTGCGCGTGAAGGCCGAGCAACGCGACCCCGCGTTCGTACGCGCGATCGAGGAGGGAAGCTGGGACCCGATCCCCGGCGCCGAGCCCGCCGACGCGTTCCGTGACCGTGTCAGCCTGGGGATCGCGCGCGTCGCAACCGCACATCCCGATCAGCTCGTCGTGGTCGTGACCCATGGCGGTGTCATTGGTCAGGTCCTGTGCAGCGCGACGGGCGCCCGCGGATTCGCGTTCATCGGCGCCGACAACGCGTCGATCAGTCACATCGTCGTCGACGAAGATCGGATCGTCGTCCGCCGCTTCAACGACACGACCCACCTCGAGCCGCACTTCTCCGTTGCCGCACCCCCGCCGATCTGAGGGGTGCTAGAAGTCGAAGTCGCCGGTCGCGGTGCGGGTGTCGCCGGTGTCGCGGATGGCGGCGCGCACGTTGCGGGCGATGAGCGCCTGGTGCACCTCGTCGGCGCCGTCGACGAGGCGGGCCGAGCGGGCGTGCTTCATCATCCGCTCGAGGGGCGTGTCCGTGGAGTAGCCGAGCGCGCCGTGCACCTGGATCGCGCGGTCGACGACCTTCCAGAGCATGTTCGCCACGTGGTGCTTGGCGAAGCTCACCTCCTGACGGAACGGCTGCTCGTTCTCGATCTTGTACGCCGCG
>DATFPZ010000101.1:0-2987 GCA_035264545.1 Acidimicrobiia bacterium | reverse complement strand
CGCCGAGTACCACGAGGACGGCCTCGGCAACGCCGACGTCAACAAACGACACACCTTCTGTGAGCGTCAAGGCCGGTGCGTTCTGGGCTGCCTGCCACAGGCCCGGCATACGCTGAACAAGACGCTCTACCGCGGTTGGCTTTCGGACCCCGCGAAGGGGGTCGAGTTGCGTCCGCTCTCGGAGGTCCGCTACGTCACGAAGGCCGACGGGGGCTACACCGTCACGTACCGCGACCACTGGACGGCCGACGGCGACGAGAAGATGGTCACCGCGCCGATGCTGTTCCTCGGCGCCGGCACGCTCGGCACGAATGAGATCCTGTTGCGCTCGAGAGAGCACGGTCTGGCCCTCAGCGACGAGGTCGGGCGCCGGTTCTCGACGAACGGCAACTTCGGCGGGTTCTGCGTCGACACCGCCGACACCGTTCAGAGCACACGCGGCCCGATCAACACATGCCACGCCGACTTCGAGCTGTCGAGCGGTCAGATCATGATCGAGGACTGCGCTATCCCGAGTATGTTCGCGCCTATCGCGAGCACGGCGGTGCACATCCTCGACGGGCTCGAGCAGGGCGGCGGGTTCTTCGGGTGGGCGCACCGGGTGCTCTTCGAGACCAAGATGCGAGCCGCCTGGGCCGCCAAGGCGATCCCGGACCTCCAAGCCTTCCTGCCGCATATCCCGGACACCTACAAGGCGGACGACTCTCGCACCGAAGCGGAGGCGGTCGCCAACATCTTCTTCTTCAACTGCATGGGGCAGGACCAGGCAAACGGACGCTTCCGGCTCGACGACGATGAGCTCGATCTGACGTGGGACGACCCCGTCGCCGACGAGCCCGTATTCGGCGAGATCGAAGATTTGCTCGTCGACTTCTCAGAGGCCATGGGGGGCCGCTACGTCCCGATGCCCACGTGGAAGCACTTCGGTGATCGGAAGCTCACCGTCACGCACCCGCTCGGTGGGTGCCGCGTCGGCGTCGACAGGGACAACGGGGTCGTCGACGCGGTCGGACGCGTGTTCGATGAGAGCGCAGATGATCCCCAGGCCACGCACGCCAGGCTCTTCGTCGTGGATGCGTCTGTCCTCCCGGGTGCGGTCGTCGCGCACCCCACCATGACGATCATGGCGCAGGCGCTGAAGGCGATGAAGGCCGCTCTCCCGTAGATGCCACGGCGCCCGAAGGCTCTCGCCAAGCGCATCGTCGTCCCCGGGTGCGTGGCCCTGGCGCTCGTTGGCCTGAGCGCGTGTGGGTCCGGCGAGCACAGCTCTCGCGTCGATCCGGCAGCCGACGTCGTGTCCTTGCCCGGCGCGATGCGCGGGATCGACTTCGACGACATCGTGTACTCCGACCGGCTTGGACGCGTGCTCGTGCCGGCCCGGCGCAGCGGCCTGTACGTTGTCGATCCGGCGAACGGCCAGGCGGAGCGCGTCGGACACCTCAGCAGCGCCGATTCGGCCGACGAGGGGCGGGGTCTGCTGTTCGTGCTCGACCGCGGCAACGGGGTCGTCAACGTGCTCGATCCGAAAAGCAGCCGCGTCGTTGCCTCCGTCGCGACGGCAAACCCCGGCGACTACGTCCGCTACGTGCGCCCCACGCGCGAACTCTGGATAACGGAGCCGGCCGCATCGCCGCCCGGCATCGAGATCTTCACCGTGCCCGAGGGCCCGGCGCCGACGCCGCGACACGCCGCATTCGTTCCTGTGCCGGATGGCCCGGAGGGGCTCGAGTGGAGCGCCATGACCAGGAAGGCCTACACCCACGCAGGCGCCGACGTCACCGCGGTCGATCTGGGCTCACGGGCCGTCACGGCGCGTTGGTCGACCGGATGCGACGGCACGCATGGGTTCCCGCGTGTCGACGAGCACGACGCACTCCTCTTGGCGAGCTGCAACGGGGATGGTGAGGTCGTCCTGCTCGACCTCGACGACGGCCGCAGGCTCGATCGCTACGCCGTCGGGGACGGCGAGGCGCTCCCCGGCTACTCGAGCCGGTCCAATCACTTCTACGTGCGTGGCGATCCCGGCACGCGACTCGCCACGCTGGCGCCCTCCTCGCACGGCCTCCGGCTCGTGAAGGAAGTCGCCGTCCCAGAGGTCGGCCACTGCCTGACCGGCGACACCGTCGGGCACTACTGGACCTGCGACGCCGACGGCGGACGGATCCTGCGGTTCGACGATCGCTGAATCCGGCGCCGTGACCGCGCAATCCCAGCAGCAGCTGCTCGCCACGTGCCAACCGGCACCGCTCTGTCGCGTAGCGGGCCTGGCCCGTCGCCTAGCCCGTCAGTTCACGCGGAAGCCGCGCACCGCCGACCACGCGCCGGGGTTGCCGGCCGAGTCGAACGCGCGCGCTCGCCAGAAGAGGTCGGCCTTGGGCAGCGACGTGGTGGAGAACTGCGAGGCCGTCAAGGCGGTCTGGTTCACGACCGTGCGCGAGAACGTGTTCGACGTGCTCACCTGGAGCCCGTAGCGCGCCGCACCGGTCACGTCGCTCCAGTCGAAGTTCACCGCGGCGCCGACGGCGAAGCGTGCACCGGACGCCGGCGAGATCAGCGACGGTGCGGGAAGCGGGCCGGACGGCGTCGGGTTGACCGTCAGGATCGCGGACTTGGTGACGCCGGCGCCGGAGGCGGAGATCGTCACGTTGGTCGACGTGCTCACCGGCGAGGTGGAGATCGGGAAGCTCGCGGCGGCCGCGAACGCCGGGATGGTGACGGTCGGGGGCACGCCGCCGACGGACGGGTTGCTGGTGGAGAGGATGAACTGCGTGTCGACCGCTCGCGGCGTCGCCACGGCTACGCGACCGCTCGAGCCCTGCGTGCCGGTCGTCACCGCTGGGTCGAGTGTCAGCGAGTCGGGCGCCACGCCGGGTGTGAGCGTCAGCTGGCGCGAGATGCTCACGCCTCGCCAGCTCGCGGTGAGCGTCACCGGCGTGTCGGCGTTCACGGGGCTCGTCGGGATCGCGAAGCCGGTCGAGCGGTTGCGG
>DATFPZ010000100.1:0-15603 GCA_035264545.1 Acidimicrobiia bacterium | reverse complement strand
TCATGGGTCGGGACGGCCGGCTCGTTCCTGACCCGCCGAGGTGGGAAGCGAGCGATCCCGACGGCGACGCGCGCTACCGCGAGCTCGGTGGGAAGACCGTCAAGCAAGCGCGGGAACGCGTCGTCGAGCTCCTGAGCGACGCAGGGCGCCTGGAAGGTACGCCCGAGCCGATCACGCATCCGGTGAAGTTCTACGAGCGCGGCTCACGGCCGCTCGAGATCGTCACGACGCGGCAGTGGTACATCCGCAACGGGGCCAACGATCCCGAGCTGCGCAGCGCCCTGCTCGACCGAGGCCGCGAGTTGCGCTGGCACCCGCCGCACATGCGGGCGCGCTACGAGAGCTGGGTGGAGGGCCTCAACACCGACTGGCTCGTCAGCCGCCAGCGGTTCTTCGGCGTCCCGTTCCCTGTCTGGTACCCGATCGACGACGAGGGAGAGGTCGACTACGCCCAGCCGTTGCTCGCGCGTGAGGAACAGCTCCCCATCGACCCGTCGAACGACGTGCCCGACGGCTACGAGGAGGGCCAGCGCGGCAAGCCTGGCGGCTTTCTCGGGGACCCCGACATCATGGACACGTGGGCGACGTCGTCGCTGACGCCGCAGATCGCCACCCGGTGGGGAGACGACGCGGACCTGTTCTCCCGTACGTTCCCCACGGACCTCCGTCCGCAAGGTCACGAGATCATCCGCACATGGCTGTTCGCAACGCTGCTGCGTTCCCACTACGAGCACGGGACGTTGCCGTGGGCGGACACCACGATCAACGGCTGGGTCCTCGACCCGGACCGCAAGAAGATGTCGAAGTCGAAGGGCAACGTGCTCACACCGGTCGAGTACTTCGAGCGGTTCGGGTCCGACGCCGTGCGCTACTGGGCGCAGAACGGGCGGCCGGGCGTCGACACCGCGTTCGACGAGGGCCAGCTCAAGGTCGGCCGCCGGCTGGCGATCAAGATCCTGAACGCGTCGAAGTTCGCGCTCGGTGTCATCGGCGACGCCGCCGCCGGCGACGTGACCGAGCCGCTCGACCGGTCGCTGCTCCACGGCATGCGCGGGCTCATGGTCGACGCGTCGAGCGCGTTCGAGAGCTACGACTACGCCCGCGCCCTCGACGTGACCGAGCACTTCTTCTGGGGCTTCTGCGACAACTACCTGGAGCTCGTGAAGCAGCGTGCATACGGCGCCGTCGGCGAGCGCGGCGCAGGTTCCGCCCGCACGACGCTCGGGCTCGCGCTCTCGACGCTGTTGCGTCTCTTCGCGCCGCATCTGCCCTTCGTCACCGAGGAGGTGTGGTCGTGGTGGCAGGGCGGCTCGGTGCACCGCCAACCGTGGCCGGACGCGAGCGAGTTCGGGACGATCGCCGAGGGAGCGGAGGCCGATCCCGCCATCTACGGGGTAGCTGCGGACGTGCTGGGCGAGATCCGCAAGGCGAAGACGTCGCAGCAGAAGTCCCTGCGGGCCGAGGTCGATCTCGCGGTCGTACGGGACACCGCCGAGCGCTTGCACGCGCTCGAGCCCGCGCTCGCGGACGTGCGTGAGGCGGGGCGCGTACGCGCGCTCGAGCTCCTCGAAGCCGACGAGTTCGGGGTCGAGGTCGACCTCACCGAAGACGCGGCCTGACTTGGACATCGGCGCCGCCCGGGCCTGGCTCGACGCCCACGTCAACCTCGAGTCGACGGGGCTCCCGCCCGGCGCGGACCGCCGCGCCACCGCACCGACGCTCGATCGCATCCAGGCGCTCGTCGATCTGCTCGGATCGCCGCAGGAGTCGTACCCGGAGATCCACCTGACCGGCACGAACGGCAAGACCTCGGTCGCCCGCATGACGTCCGCGGTGCTCGAGGCATCGGGCCTCTCGGTCGGCACGTACACGAGCCCGCACCTCGAGGAGGTCAACGAGCGCCTCGTGTGGAACGGCGAACCGGCCGACGACCCGACGCTCGCTCAGCTCCTGTCCCGCATCGCCGAGATCGAGGCACACCTTCCCGACCGGCCGAGCTACTTCGAGATCCTCACCGCCGCCGCGCTCGCGTGGTTCTCCGACGTCGCGGTCGACGTGGCGGTGGTCGAGGTCGGTGTGGGAGGTACGTGGGACGCGACCAACGTCGTCGACGGGCGCGTCGCCGTCGTGACGAACGTGAGCGTCGATCACGTCGAGTACCTCGGCCCGACCCGCGAGCAGATCGCGACGGACAAGGCGGGCATCGTCAAGCCCGGCTCGACCCTCGTGTTGGGGGAGACCGATCCCACCCTGATCCCGCGGTTCCTCGATCGCGGCGCGACGGATGTCGTCACTCGGGACGACAAGTTCGGGGTGACAGCGAATCGCCCCGCGCACGGTGGGCGCGTCGCCGACCTGTTCACGCCGAACGGCCGGTACGGCAGCGTGTACGTGCCGCTCCACGGTGCGTACCAGGCCGACAACGCGGCAGCGGCCTTGACCGCGGCCGAGTGCTTTCTCGGCCGTGCCGTCTCGGACGAAGTCGTGTCGGACGCGTTCCGCGCTGTGCGGTCACCCGGCCGGCTCGAGGTCCTCGGCCATCAGCCGCTCGTTCTCCTGGACGGCGCGCACAACGTCGCCGGCGCGCACGCGCTGCAAGCGGCGTTGAACGAGGAGTTCCCCGAGTCGCCGCGCACGCTGGTGATCGGGCTGCTGCGCGAGAAGGAACCCCACGAGATGCTCGACGCGCTGGATGCGAAGCACGCCGAGCGGCTCGTGTGCTGCCGGCCTCCGAGCCCGCGCGCGCTCGACCCCGCAGTCGTCGCCGCCGCCGGCGCCGACGTCGGCGTCGACCCGGCCCGCATCGAGACGTTCGACACCGTCGACGACGCCGTGGCTCGAGCTCGGGCGGTGACGGACGACGACGCCCAGATCGTGGTGACGGGCTCGCTGTACACGGTCGGCGCCGCCCGGCACGCGCTCGTTCACGGCGAGTGATTCCGACTGGCGCCGGAGCACTAGGGTCGGCCGCCGATGAGTGATCGCACCCTGTTCCTCTGCAAGCCCGACGCAGTTGAGCGCGGTCTCGTCGGCGAGATCGTGGGCCGCCTCGAACGGCGCGGCCTCACCATCATGGCCATGGATCTGCGCCGCATCGACGCCGAGCTCGCCAAGCAGCACTATGCCGAGCACGACGGCAAGCCGTTCTTCGACGAGCTCGTGACGTTCATCACGCGCGGTCCGCTCGTCGCGATGGTCGTTACGGGTGGGCCGGACACGTGGCAGGTCGTCCGGACCGTGATGGGCTCGACGAACCCGCGCGACGCGGCGCCGGGAACGATCCGCGGCGACCTCGCCCTCGAGACCGCCGAGAACCTCGTGCACGGTTCGGACGGACCCGAGTCCGCCGAGCGGGAGATCGCGCTGTTCTTCCCCGATCTCGTATGACACGGCGCGTCGAACGCAGCCCGGTACGCTGACGCCATCGCCGCCCCCAACTCGCCCCCCGAGCCGACGTCGTCGAGGGTCACGGGCGCGAATTCGAGGCGGATTGCACCACCCTTTTTGGCGCCGTCGCAAGGCTCCGGCGCTGCGGCGACGGTCGGCGAAGCCGCCGTCGCCACGAGGTTTCTTGGCCGGGTCCTCTCGGGGGCGCCTCATAGCCTGCGGGTCTCGCCACGCCAGAAGGCACTCGCAACGTGACCCGATCGTGGCTGTCCTCCGTCGTCGGCAACGACATGGCGGTCGACCTCGGCACCGCCAACACCGTGGTGTACGTGCGTGGCAAAGGGATCGTGCTCAACGAGCCGTCGGTCGTCGCGATCAACACCAAGGACAGCCGGCCCCTGGCGGTCGGCACGGAGGCGAAGCGGATGGTCGGGCGCACGCCCGCCCACATCCAAGCCATCCGGCCCTTGAAGGACGGCGTGATTGCCGACTTCGACATCTGCGAGAAGATGCTCCGCTACTTCATCCAGCGGGTGCACCAACGGCGATGGACGAAGCCGCGCATGGTGATCTGCGTACCGTCGGGCATCACGGGTGTCGAACAGCGCGCCGTGCAGGAGGCAGCCGAGTACGCGGGCGCACGCAAGCCTGCCTACATCATCGAGGAGCCGATGGCCGCCGCCATCGGGGCCGGACTGCCCGTGCACGAGCCCAGCGGCAACATGGTCGTCGACATCGGCGGCGGCACCACCGAGGTCGCGGTCATCTCGCTCGGTGGGATCGTGGCGAACGAGTCGGTTCGCGTCGCGGGGGACGAGATCGACGAAGCGCTGATGAGCTTCTGCAAGAAGGAGTATTCGCTCGCGCTCGGCGAGCGCACTGCCGAGGACCTCAAGACCCAGCTCGCGAGTGCGTGGCCGCTCAAGGAGGAGCTCTACGCGGAGGTCCGCGGACGCGACCTCGTCACCGGGTTGCCGAAGACGATCGTCGTGTCCACAGCTGAGCTGCGGGAGGCCATCGAGGAGCCCGTGCAGGCCATCTGCGACGCCATCAAGTACACACTTGATCGGACGCCGCCCGAGCTCGCCGCCGACATGATGGAGAAGGGCATCGTCATCACCGGTGGCGGCTCGCTGTTGCACGGGCTCGACGCCCGGCTGGCGGCGGAGACCGGGATGCCCGTCCGGCGGGCGAAGAATCCGCTGTACACCGTCGTGCTCGGCTCGGGGCAGTGCCTCGAGGAGTTCGACGTGCTCAAGGCAGTTCTGCTCGCGTCACAACGCCACTGAGCGACCTGGGGCGGGCGCTCGCCTGGGCCGGCGAAGGGGCGGCGGCTGAAAACCCGAACAAAATGCGAGCCAGGGAGCGAGCGAACCGGTGGTCGTGTACCAGCGTGGGAACCGACGGCGCACGATCCTCGCGCTGATCGTCCTCACGGCGGTCACGCTCATCACGCTCGACGTTCGCGGCGCGGGTCCGATCTCGGCGGTACGCGGCGGCGCGCACGACTTCGTCAACCCGATTGCGGGCGCATTCGACACGGTGTTCTCGCCGGTGGGCGATTGGATCGACGGCGTGACGAGCGCCGCCTCGCTGAAGGACGAGAACGCCCGGCTGCGACGTCGCCTCGACGCCGCTCGTGGGCAGCGGGCGACCGCGCGCGCCGCGACCGCGGAGAACAAGGAGCTGAAGCAGCTGCTCGACCTGCCGTTCGTCGAGGACGCCAACTCGATCGCCGCCCAGGTCGTCGAAGGCGCGCCGAGCAACTTCGAGTTCACGGTGCAGATCGGGAAGGGCGAGAGCGACGGTGTGGGGGTGGACATGCCGGTCGTGACGGGCGCCGGACTGGTAGGGCGCGTGCTCGAGGTCTCCCGCGACCGCGCGACCGTGCTGCTCATCAAGGACCCCGAGTCGGGTGTCGGCGTGAAGATCGAGAAGAGCGGCACGACCGGCGTGGTGAAGGGGAGGGGCGACACCAACACGGTGCGCGCCGACTTCGTCGATCCCAAAGCCGAAGTGACCAAGGGTGAGATCGTCTACACGTCGGGCCAGCAGAACAGCCCGTTCCCGGCCGCGATCCCCGTCGGCACCGTGAGCAAGGTCACGAACACACGCGGTGACCTCCAACAGGACATCCTCGTCAAGCCGTTGGTCGACTTCTCGCGCCTCGACTACGTGAAGGTGCTGCGACCTTCGTCCGGCCGGTGAGGCGCCGCACGGAGGGTCGACGATGACCTGGCTGCCGCGCCTCCGCCTCGCGCTGTTGATCCTCGCGGTTGTCGTGCTCCAGACCACCGTCTTCTCCGCCGGGCTGCGGGTCTTCGGCGTCATGCCCGACCTCGGCCTGGTTCTGACCGTGGCGGTGGGCTTCTACATCGGGCCGGAGCGGGGTGCGGCGTTCGGTTTCGTCACCGGCCTCGCCGTCGACCTCTTCCTCAAGACGCCGCTCGGCCTGTCGGCACTGTCGTTCGCGCTCGTCGGCTACGGCGTGGGGGTCGTGCAAGGCGGGGTCGTGCGCTCGTCACGATGGGCCGCGCCGATCATGGGCGCGCTCGGCGGGCTCGCCGGCGGCGTGTTGTTCGTCGGGGTCGGCGCGCTCGCGGGGCAGGACCAGCTGCTTGCGCTCAGCAGTGTGCGGATCATCGTCATCGCCAGCGTGTACGACGCGCTGATCGCGTTCGCCGTGTTCCCGATCGCACGGTGGGCGATCCGAGCGCCGCGCGGCGAGGTCCAGGGCTGGCCCGGGCATCGCTGGGTCGGGCGGTAGTCGATGGCACCATGGGGACCCGACCGTTCGATCGTCTCGGGGCGGAGCACGGCGTAGTTGTGATCGAGGGCAGCCGGGTGCGGCTCACCGTCATCGGTGTCATCGTCATGTTCCTCTTCAGCGCACTCTTCGCGCGGCTGTGGTTCCTCCAGGTGGCGTCGGATACGAACTACGCCGCCGCCGCCACCAGCAACCGCATGCGGGTCGTCTACGAGCCCGCGCTGCGGGGGCGGATCCTCGATCGCAACGGAAAGCCGATCGTCGACAACGAGCCGGTCGACGTCATCACTTTCGACCGGCACAAGGAGATGACCACTGGTGAGCGCAAGCTCGTCGTCGGGCGGCTCGGCCAGCAGCTCGGCGTCACCGCCGAGGAGATCGAGAAGCGCATCGACGACCCGCGGGCCTCCCCGGTCGCGCCGGTACCCATCGCCACCGGCATCCCGCCCGAGGTGCGGACGTACCTCGAAGAGCACGAGGCTGACTTCCCGGGCGTGAAGGTCCTGAGGACGGCCGTGCGCGCGTATCCGAACGGCCCCGTTGCCGCCAACCTGATCGGGTACGTCTCCGAGGTCAACGCCGACGAGCTCGAGACCCACGAGAAGGAGGGCTACCGGGAAGGCGACCTCATCGGCAAGGACGGCGTCGAGCAGACCTTCGAGAGCGTGCTGCGCGGCAGACCACGCAAGCTCGAGGTCGAGGTCGACAGCCGGGGCCGGGTCGTGCGCACGATCGAGGAGCGGAAGGCCGTGCCCGGCAAGGACGTCAAGCTCACCCTCGACCTCGACATCCAGCGCATGGCCGAGCAGTCGCTCGCCGAGGGGATGGAAGGCGCGCGCAGGATCCAGGACGAGAACGAGAAGCAGCGCCTGCAGTACTACCGGGCCGGCGCCGGCGCGGTGGTCGCGCTCGACCCGAACGACGGATCGGTCGTCGCCATGGCGTCGAACCCCACGTACGACCCGCGCCAGTTCGCCTCCGGCATCACGCCCGAGGAGTTCCAGCAGCTCAACCGGCCGGAGAGCAACTTCCCGCTCGTGAACCGGGCCGTGCAGGGTCTGTACGCGCCGGGGTCGACGTTCAAGCCCTTCACCGCGCTCGCAGGCGTGCAGACCGGGCAACTCGACCCGAACGCCGGCTTCTACGACCAGGGGTGCCTCAATATCGGCGATCCGCCGGAGCAGCGGTGCAACGCGGGGAAGACCCCGCACGGCACCGTGAACCTGCCCGCCGCGCTCACCGTCTCGAGCGACACGTACTTCTACAACGTCGGCCGCGACATGTGGCAGCACTACAACGCCTGGACCAAGGCGAAGAACGACGGCAAGGACGCCGCCGAGGACGAGATCAACAAGGGGTACGCGATCCAGAACACCGCCAAGGCGTACGGCTTCGACCGGCCCACCGGCATCGGACTCCGCGACGAAGCCGGCGGTCGCGTGCCGGACCAGCTCTGGAAGCAGCGGTTCAACGAGAACGAGCCCGACCCGCGCCAGAAGCGCGAGCGATCGTTGTGGCTGCCGGGCGACAACGTGAGCCTCGCGGTCGGCCAGGGCGACCTGCTCGTCACGCCACTCCAGCTCGCCAGCGGGTACGCCGCGTTCGCGAACGGTGGCACGCTCTTCACGCCGCGGCTTGCGACCGCGCTGCTCGAGCCGGGCACCGGCCTCGATCAGCCGCAGCCCGTGTTCCGAGACCTGCCGTCGCAGCCCGTCGGCTCGACCGGCCTGTCGGCCGAGAATCGCCGGGTGATCATGGAGGGGCTGATCGGCGCGACGACGAGCGCGTCCGGAACGGCCTCCGCCGCCTTCCGCGGGATCGGCGGCCCCACCGTCGCGGGTAAGACCGGCACCGCCGAGGGCAACGGGAAGCAGGACACGTCGCTCTTCGTCGGCATCTCCCCGCCGGACCAGCCGCAGTACGTCGTGATGGCGGTGATCGAGGAAGGCGGGTTCGGCGCGTCGGTCGCGGCGCCGGTCGTCGCCCGGATCTTCGAGGGAATCAACGGCGACGCGAACGCGGCCGCCGTGCAGGTGAGACCGGCCGACATCCAGGACTGATGCGCTGATGACGCCACTCCCACGGACCTCGCGCTGGTCCCGACGCGCGTCCACCGCCGATCAGTCCGTCGGCACACGGCGGTCGCATTTCGACACGTCGATGCTGCGCGACGTCGACCCGACGCTCATCGGCGCGACGCTCGCAATCGCCGCCCTCGGCCTGCTGATGATCTACTCGTCGACGCGGGAGCGCTTGCGTCTCGAGGGGATAGACGAGCTGTACTTCGTGAAGCGCCAGGGTGTCGCGATCCTCGTCGGGCTGGTCGTGATGGGGTTGCTCCTTACCGTCGATTACCGGCGGCTGCGCGACTACTCGGTGTTCGCGTACGTCGCCACGGTGGTCGGCCTGCTCGCCGTCCTCTCACCGCTCGGCTCGAACGCCCGCGGCTCGCAGGCGTGGTTCCAGCTTTCGGGCGGCTTCCAGCTCCAGCCGTCGGAGTTGGCGAAGTTCGGGATCATCGTGGCGGTGGCCGGGTACGCCAACGAGCATCGAGGCGAGATGAACCCGTGGCGCCTGACGGTGACCATCGGTCTGGCCGCGGTCCCGATCGGTCTGGTCATGATCCAGCCCGACTTCGGGACGGCGATGGTGCTCAGCCTCATCGTGATCACGCTGCTCGCGGTGGCGGGCGCCACAATCCGACATCTGGTCGTGCTCGCATTGCTCGCCGTGACGATGGTCGTCGCGGTCGTCAACGTGGGCCTGTTGAAGGAGTACCAGGTCGACCGGCTCACGAGCTTCGTGAACCAGGGCCAGGACGCGCGGAGCACGACCTACAACACGGATCAGTCGAAGAACGCGATCGGCAATGGGGGAGTCACCGGACGCGGGTTCGGGAACGGCTCGCAGACGGCCGGCGGGTTCGTTCCCGAGCAACACACGGACTTCATCTTCACCGCCGTCGGGGAGGAGTTCGGTTTTCTCGGCGCGGCGGGGCTGCTCGCCCTGTTCGCGATCGTGGTCTGGCGGACGTGGCGAGCCGCCCTGTTCGCCCGTGACTTCTTCGGCACCCTGGTGTGCGTCGGAGTGCTCGCGCTCTTCGCATTCCAGATCTTCGTGAACATGGGCATGACGATGGGGATCATGCCCGTCACCGGCATCCCGTTGCCGTTGATGAGCTACGGCGGCTCGAGCACGATCACCGCCTTCGCATGCGTCGCCCTCGTCGCCAACGTCTCCATGCGCCGCTTCCGGTAGAGGTTTTGGTGGTGAACACGGCGTGGTGCTCTGCCGCGAACCTGGCGAGGGTCTCGTCCCTGGACATGGCCGCCAGTGCAGCAGGAGGGTGTGACACCATCGATCCGCGTGCTGTTTTGGCGTCGTTCACCCAGAATTCTTCGAGGTCAGCGACGCCAAAACTGGTTCTCGGGGCCATCCGGTACACTGAGAGTCCAGATGTCCAGCCTGTGGCCGCGGATCGAGCCGCTCCTGGCCAGGGTCGAGAAACCAGCTCGCTACATCGGAATGGAACGAGGGGCAGCGGCGCCGGCCCACCGGCCCGGCGACGTGTCCTGGCTCCTCGTGTACCCCGATACGTACGAGGTGGGGCTCCCCAACCAGGGCCTGCAGATCCTCTACGAAATCCTGAACGAACGCGACGAGGCCGCCGCCGAGCGGGCGTACGCGCCGTGGGTCGACCTGGAAGCGGAGCTCCGCCGCCACCACGTCCCGCTGTTCTCGGTCGAGACCCACCGCCCGGCCGGCGACTTCGACGTCATCGCCTTCAACCTCTCGGCTGAGCTCGTGTACACGAACGTCCTGAACTGCCTCGACCTGGCCGCCGTGCCTGTCCGGAGTGAGCGCCGGGGACCGGACGAGCCGCTCGTCGTCGCCGGCGGGCACTGCGCGTTCAACCCCGAGCCCATGGCGGACTTCGTCGACGCCTTCGTCATCGGCGACGGCGAGGAGGCCGTCGGCGAGATGAGCGAGGTGATCGGGGCGTGGAAGCGCGCCGGTCGCACCAACCGCGAGGGCGTGCTGCGCGAGCTCGCCACGATCCCGGGCGTGTACGTCCCCGCCATGTACGACGTCGACTACGACGGGCCGTTCATCCGTGAGGTGCGCCCGCGCTTCGCCGACGTGCCCGCCCGGGTCGACAAGCGCACCGTGGCCGACCTCGCCGAGTGGCCGTACCCGAAGCAGCAGCTCGTGCCGCTGGTGGAGGTCGTCCACGATCGCCTCAACGTCGAGATCTTCCGAGGCTGCACGCGGGGATGCCGGTTCTGCCAGGCCGGCATGATCACCCGCCCCGTCCGCGAGCGGCCCGAGGAGCAGGTGCGCACGATGGTGCAGGACGGCCTCCGCCGCACCGGCTACGACGAGGTCGCGTTGACGTCACTGTCGAGCGCGGACTTCTCGGGCGTCGACGGGCTCGTCGCCGACCTCGTGAACGAGCAGGAAGGCTCGGGCTGCGTGAGCCTGTCGCTGCCGTCGCTGCGCGTCGACGCCTTCACCGTCGGCATCGCCAGCGAGATCCAGAAGGTCCGCCGGACCGGGCTCACGTTCGCGCCCGAAGGCGGCACGTGGCGGATCCGACAGGTCCTCAACAAGGTCATCACCGAGGACGACCTGTACGCCGCGGTCGACGGCGCGTACTCGCAGGGCTGGCGGCGCGTGAAGCTCTACTTCCTCGCCGGTGTGCCGACCGAGATGGACGAAGACACGCGTGGGATCGCCGAGCTGGCACGCAACGTCGTCGCCATCGGTCGCAGGTACACGAAGCAGGCCAGCTGCACGGCGTCGGTCGGCGGATTCGTGCCCAAGCCGCACACACCCTTCCAGTGGTTCGGACAGAACAGTGTCGACGAGCTGGACCGCAAGATCGGGCTGCTGCGGGGCGCAGTCCGCAAGTCCGGCGTGCAGCTCCGCTGGCACGACCCGGCGGCGACGTTCGTCGAGGGGATCGCCAGCCGGGGCGACCGGCGTGTCGGTCGCGTCATCGAACGCGTGTGGCGGGACGGTGGGACGTTCCAGGAGTGGAGCGAGCGCTTTGACCTCGGCCGTTGGCTCGATGCGATGACAGCCGAGGGGCTCGATGCCGATTGGTACGTGACGCGGCACCGCACCGCCGACGAGGTCCTGCCCTGGGACCACATCTCGGCCGGGTTGCATCGCGATTTCCTCTGGCAGGACTGGCAAGCCGCGCTGCACGAGCACGGCCTTCCCGACTGCCGCTGGACACCTTGTTACGACTGCGGCGTCTGCACCGATTACGCGCTCGAGCACGTCGTCGCATCAACGGTGGCGCCGGCGGGCGGGAGCCAGGGAACCGGCCAGGATCTCAGCCGCGGCGGCGACACGCCGGTGGAGTTCCTCGGCGTCCGGGAGAAGGCGAGCTCCGGTGCGCGGTGACGAAGGGTTCCCGGTGCGTGTCCGCTTCACGAAGCGCGGCAAGGTGCGCTTCATCTCCCACCGCGACGTGGCCCGCGCGTTCGAGCGCGCCTTCCGCATCGAGCAGCTCCCGCTCGCGTTCACCCAGGGCTTCGCGCCCCGGCCCAAGGTCAGCTTCGGGCTCGCCTTGTCCGTGGGGCACGAGAGCGACGCCGAGTACCTCGACGTGCAGCTCGTCGACGAGGTGCCGCTCGACTCGCTCGCCCGACGGGTGTCGGATGCGTTGCCGACCGGGATCGACGTGACCGGCACGGCCGCGCTGGTGGACCGGGCGCCCGCGCTGCAGGAATCGGTCACCGCCGTGACGTACCGGGTCACCGTCACGGGCCCCGACGACGAGCGGGTCGGCGTCGACGAGCTGGGGGCCGCGGTCGATCGCGCCCTCGCCCGGCCAGTGCTTCCAATCACCCGGACCCGGAAGGGTCACGAGGTCACCGAGGACCTCCGGTCTATCGTGCGCACCATGGCCGTCACGGGCGCCGACGATCTCGGCCCTGTCCTCGACCTCGAACTGTCCACCCAACCGCGTGGCGCCCGGCCTGCCGAGGTGCTCACCGCTGTCGACGGCGAGCTCGTCGACCGCCGGGTGCTGCGCACGACGCAATTGATCGAGCGCGGCGGCGCGCGGCTGGAGCCGCTCGAAGCCGACGCGCGCTCGCGCGTGCCGGAGGCACGCGCGTCATGAGAGAAGGATTTCATGTCCGACGACACACCTACGGAGGCCCGTCCGGTCTCCGGCGAACACGACGCGAACACTGCGCCGGCCGACGCGGCCGGCAACCCGGCTGAGTCGAAGCAAACAAGCAACGACGGCCGCGCGAGCACGGCCGGAGGAACGGGAAGGCGCCGCCGCCGGCGCGGATCGCGTGGCGGCCGCAACCGCCGCAAGCCGAAGACGGCGGCCGCGCCCGACGGTGCCGCGGCCAAGGACCCGGCCGAGGCGGGGGAGGACTACACCGACGCCGCCGCCGACCGGGGCATGACGTCCGAGGACGTCGCCGCCGACGCACGCGTCGAGGCCGGTCTCGCCGACGCCGAACCCGGCGCGGTGACCGCGGCCGACGCGCCGTCGCCCGCGAAGCCGAAGATCGGCGACACCCGACCTGCGCCGCCGAGCGGCGAGGACACGACGACCCGGAAACGTCGTCGCCGGCGCGGCGGGCGCGGTCGCGGGCGCGCACGCGGCGGGGGCAGCGACGCGACGACCGCCCCGGAAGCCGTGCGCGCCGACCTCGGCGCCGACAGTGCAGCCGTGTCGCTCGACGAGCTCGACGACGACGCCCTCGAGCGGCGGCGGGGCCGGACCCGCAAGGGGCGGCCGGCCGGGCGCTACATGATGTGCGTGCACGTGCGCGAAGACCGCACGACGCACATCGGCGTCCTCGAAGGGCGCAGCCTCGTCGAGCACTACGTCGGCTCGCTCGAGCCCGACGACACCGCCATCGACGGCAACATCTACCTGGGCAAGGTGCAGAACGTCCTGCCCGGGATGGAAGCGGCGTTCATCGACGTCGGCACGCCCAAGAACGGCGTCCTGTATCGCGGCGACGTCGCCTTCGACCCCAGCGACGTGGAGGAGAGCCACCCTCGTATCGAGCGGCTGCTGAAGAACGGCCAGGCGGTGCTCGTGCAAGTCACGAAGAACCCGATCGGCGCGAAGGGCGCCCGGCTCACGCAGGAGGTGAGCTTGGCGGGCCGCTTCGTCGTCATGGTTCCCGGCCAGCCCGAGACGTACGGGATCTCGAAGCGACTTCCCGACGACGAGCGCAAACGGCTCCGGCGCGTGCTCGAAGGCCTGCGTCCACCGGACGCGGGCCTGATCGTGCGGACGGCGGCCGAGGGCGCGACGGACGTCGAGCTCCGCCGGGACGTCGAGCGGTTGCGTGCCCAATGGGAGCAGATCTCGAAGGTCGCGTCACGGGCCAAGGCGCCATCGCTCGTCTACCAGGAACCGACACTTGTCGTGCGCGTGATTCGGGAGGAGTTCACGAAGGAGTATCGCGGCGTCGTCATCGACGATCGAGACCTGTACGAGGAGGTCCGCAGTTACGTCGAAGCGATCGCGCCCGAGCTCGCCGAACGGGTCGAGTACTACGACCCCGAGGAGGAAGGGCTCCCGCTGTACGAGCGCTTCCACGTGCAGGAGCAGCTGCTCAAGGCGCTCGACCGCAAGGTGTGGCTGCCCTCGGGAGGCTCGCTGATCGTCGAGAGCACCGAGGCGCTGACCGTGATCGACGTGAACACCGGCAAGAACGTCGGCCGTACGAACCTCGAGGAGACGGTCTACCGCAACAACCTCGAAGCGGCGGAGGAGGTCGCCCGCCAGCTTCGACTCCGGGACATCGGCGGGATCATCGTGATCGACTTCATCGACATGGAGATCCGCAAGAACCGCGACGACGTCATCCGGGCCTTCCGCGACGCGCTCGCCCGCGACAAGACGCGGACCCAGGTGTTCGACATCTCGGAGCTGGGGCTCGTCGAGATGACCCGGAAGCGCATCTCCGAGGGGCTCGTCGAGACGTTCAGCCAGACGTGTCCGACCTGCCAGGGCCGTGGGTTCCTCGTCGACGAGTCTCTGTTGCAATGACCGGTCGGGTAGGCTCACTCGGTTCCGGGGTCTCTCCCACGATCCTGACGCGCCGAGGGCGAGCAGCATGTACGCAGTGATCAAGAGCGGCGGCAAGCAGTACCGCGTCGAGGAGGGCGAGCAGCTCGCGGTCGAGCTGCTCGGCGCTGCCGACGAGGTCGAGCTGTCGCCCGTGCTCGTGGTCGACGGCGACCGTGTGCTCGCGACCCCGAAGGAGCTCGAGGCGGCGCGGGTCAGCGCCCGGGTCGTCGACGAGGCCCGCGGGCCGAAGGTCACGGGCTTCACGTACAAGCCCAAGACCAACAACCGGCGGCGCTGGGGCCATAGGCAGCGGTACTCGCTGATCGAGATCACGGGCATCACGGCGGGCGGCGCTCCGAGGAAGGCGCCGGCCGAGAAGAAGGCGCCGGCCGAGAAGAAGGCGCCGGCGAAGAAGGCCCCAACGAGGAAGAAGGTCCCGGCGACGAAGAAGGCGCCCGCCAAGAAGCGGCCGCCCAAGAAGGCGTAGGTTTGCTGACATGTCGAAGAAGAAGGGTGCGGCCTCCTCGAGGAACGGGCGCGATTCGGCGTCGCAGCGACTGGGCGTGAAGGTCACGACCGGGACCAACGTGCGCGCCGGCACGATCATCGTGCGCCAGCGCGGCACCAGGTTCCACCCCGGCGACAACGTGCGCCGCGGTGGCGACGACACCCTGTTCGCCACCGTCGACGGCGTCGTCCGGTTCGGCCACCGCAGAGGCCGCAAGCTCGTCGACGTCCTGTAGTCCACTTCCATCGATGCGTGCATGAAGCCCGTAGAGCGGGCTCAATGAACGCATCGATCCGTATCCTGGCCTCGTGAGTCAGTTCGTCGACGAGGCGCAGGTCAATCTGCGAGGCGGGGACGGCGGCGCCGGCGCGATGTCGTTCCGCCGCGAGGCGCACGTCCCGCGGGGCGGGCCGGACGGCGGCGACGGCGGGAAGGGCGGCGACGTCACCTTGCGCGCCGATCGCAACGTCGCGTCGCTGCTCGCGTTCCGCGACCATCCGCACCGGCGCGCCGCGTCGGGTACGCACGGATCCGGCAAACGCCGGGCCGGGGCCGCCGGCGAGGATCTCGTCGTGGCCGTCCCGGAGGGCACCGCGGTCAAGACCCGTGATGGCAACGTCGTCGCCGACCTGGTCAGCCACGGCGACAGCTACGTGGCCGTGCACGGTGGTCGCGGCGGCAGAGGGAACGCCCGGTTCTTGTCGAACGCGCGCCGGGCGCCGAGCTTCGCCGAGCAGGGTGAGTACGGCGAAGAGGAGTGGTTCCGCCTCGAGCTCCGCCTGATGGCTGACGCTGCGCTGGTGGGGTTCCCCAACTCGGGGAAGTCGACGCTGATCTCGACCGTCAGCGCCGCCCGACCGAAGATCGCCGACTACCCGT
>DATFPZ010000099.1:0-4264 GCA_035264545.1 Acidimicrobiia bacterium | reverse complement strand
CGTCCGATCCCTCGCTGGCACCCGACGGGTCCACGACTCTGTTCGCGCTCGAGCCCGCGCCCAATCTTGATGGAAGCGTGGACTGGAGGGCCGAGCGACCACGCCTGCGCGACGAGATGGCAGCCCGGGTGGGCGATCTCGGTTACCCGGTCGACGACGTCGTGGTCGAGCGACTCACCGACCCGCGCGACTGGGAAGCGCAGGGCCTCGAGCGAGGGACACCGTTCGCGCTCGCGCACCGCTTCTTCCAGACGGGGCCGTTCCGGCCCGGCAACGTGGACCGCCGCATTCCGGGGCTCGTGTTCACCGGGATGGGCACCGTGCCCGGCGTCGGCATCCCCATGGTCCTGATCTCGGGGCGCCTCGCAGCCGATCGGGTCGACGAGTGGGCGGGAGTCCGAGGGCGCCCGTGATCACGCTCGACGCGTCGTACGCGCGCTGCCGGGAGCTCAACAAGGCGTACGGCACCACGTACTACGCCGCCACGTTCGTGCTCCCGCGGGTCAAGCGACACCACGTGCACGCCCTGTATGGGTTCTGCCGCTACGCCGACGACATCGTCGACGACCTTGGCCCCGCCCCGGTCGACGTGCGCGAGAAGGTGCTGACCGACTTCGGCGAGCGGTTCTTCGCCGACCTCGACGACGGCGACTCCGACGACCCAGTGCTCAAGGCGGTCGTCCACACCGTGAAGGCGTTCAGCATCGATCCCGATTGCTTCCGCCGGTTCCTCCGCTCCATGACGATGGACCTGACGGTGCCGACCTACGACACCTTCGACGACCTCCTCGAGTACATGGACGGGTCGGCGGCGGTGATCGGCGAGATGATGCTGCCGATCCTGGAGCCGTCGTCGCCCGCCGCCGTGCCGCATGCCCGGGACCTCGGCATCGCGTTCCAGCTCACGAACTTCCTCCGCGACGTGAGTGAGGACCTCGACCGCGGGCGCGTGTACCTGCCGCAGGAGGACGTCCGGCGCTTCGGCGCGAGCGCGGGGGAGCGGCGTGTCAGCGCCTCGTGGCGTGAGCTCATGCGCTACGAGATCGCGCGGACCCGCGAGTACTACGCGTCGGCCGACCTGGGGATCCCGTACCTGCCGCCGCCGTCGGCACGCTGCATCCGGGCGGCGCGCCGGCTCTATTCGGCGATCCTCGACCAGATCGAGGCCTCGGACTACGACGTGTTCACCCGGCGCGCCCGGGTGCCGTCCTGGCGCAAAGCGGTCGTGGTCGCCCGGTCGATCAGACCGGGACGTGGCTGATGGTGCGCCGCGTGCGATCCAGGTCGCGCTCGGCGGCGCGGCGGCGGAGCTCGGCGGGTACGACCGGTGCGAGGAAGCCGTAGGGCGCGCGGGCGAAGAGGTGATGCACGTTGTGCGCGTCGCGCCACCGGCGGAGGAGGCCGGCGGGCAACGGCAGGAACGCGAGCCGCCGGTGGATCACGACGTCGTGCACGAGCAGGTACGCGGCCCCGTAAGCGGTGACGCCGATCCCTGTCGGCACCAGGAGTGACGGCGCGCCCGGCACGTAGACGCCGATGGCCAGGAGGACGATCGTCACCGAAGCGAACACGACCGGGAAGAGGTCGTTCGCCTCGAGGACACGCCGGGGTTGCTCGTGGTGACTCCGGTGCCATCCCATCCCGAAGCCGTGCATTACGAGCCGATGGATCAGCGCGGTGATCGGCTCCATCAGCACGAGCGCCGCCACCGCGACCAGCACGTCGGTCACGATCATGTCTCCCTCGCGGGCGAGGATACCGTCACCTCGCCAGTATCCATTGCGCGGACATCGCGCCGTTTCGGTCCCGCTGCGTCCCACAACAGCATGGCGAGCGTCAGGAGCGCGAAGCCGAAGAGGTAGTCCTCGACGGGGATGTCCCACGGGACGCGCCATCCGGTTGTCGCGTCCGGGTCGTACAGCACGATCGGCGCGGTGAGCTTCGTGAGCCAGCCGTTCACCGCGATCATGAACGCGTAGCAGATGCCGAGCGCGATCCAGTAGGCGCGCGTCCGGAGCAGTCCCGTACGCAACACGCGCACCTCGAGCAGTACGACTCCGACCACCCCGACGACGGCGGTCGCGGTGTACTGCCACATCAGCGCGCGCGCTCCAGGATGCGCCGCACCGCTTCGAGCGTGAGCAGGCCGCAGATCGGGATCACGACGAAGAAGGCGAGCTCTTCGACGGGGAGGTTGCCGGGCAGCTCGCGCCCGGTGACGAATTGCGCGTTGAAGGACCACTGCTCGCGGGCGATGGCGGCGATGTCCCATAAGGCGAACACGATCACCGTGGGGACGAGCGCGAACAGCAACCGCCGGGGCTGGCGCCACACGCGGGCGCCGAACGCGAACTCGAGCGGCAGCGTCACGACCACGCATCCCGCCATGAGCAACAGGTACTGGTACCGATCCACCGCTGCCATTGTGTCTGCTGTTCGATACTCCGACCCCGGATGGACGAGAGGGTCTTTGTAGGCTCACGACCCGTGCCGTCGGCGAGCCCAGCCATCGAAGTCGCGGGGCTCACCAAGCACTACGGCGCCGTGCGCGCGGTCGATGGCGTTTCGCTCACGGTCGAAGCGGGTGAGGTGTTCGGCCTGCTCGGCCCGAATGGCGCCGGCAAGACCACCACCGTCGAGATTCTCGAGGGCTACCGGCGGGCGGACGCCGGCGAAGTCCGGGTGCTCGATCTCGACCCGTGGCGCGAGGGTGGACGCCTGCGGCCGAAGATCGGCGTGATGCTCCAAGACGGCGGCCTGTACCCGGGGATCCGTCCCCTCGAGGCGCTCGCGCTGTTCGCGTCGTATTACGACGAGCCCGACGATCCCGAGCGGCTGCTCGATGTGGTCGGGTTGCGCGAAGCCGAGCACACGCTCGTGCGGCGCATGTCCGGCGGGCAGTACCAGCGCCTGTCGCTGGCGCTGGCGTTGATCGGGCGGCCGTCGTTGGTGTTCCTGGACGAGCCGACGGCGGGACTCGACCCGCGGGCACGCGCCACGACGTGGGATCTAGTGCGCGAGTTGAGCGATCACGGCGCCACCATCGTGCTCACAACCCATGCGATGGACGAAGCCGAACAGTTGTGTAGCCGGCTGGCCATCGTCGACCACGGCCGCATGGTCGGGTACGGCACGCCCGCCGAGCTCACGGCCACCGCCGCCGCCGAGGAGACGCGCTTTTCGGCTCCTCCCGACCTTGACCGCGCCGGGCTCGCCGCCGCGCTCGGACTGGACGCCGCGCGCGTGCGGGAGCCGCGCTCGGGCGACTACGTCGTTGACGTACCTGCGACACCCACGCTCATCGCAACCCTCACCGCCTGGCTACGCGACCGCGATGTGACCCTCGGCGAGTTGCACGCCGGGCGCGGCACCCTGGAGGAGGTGTTCCTCCGCTTGACGAGCGAGGACCGATCGTGAAGGCGCGGGCGCTGGCGGCCCAGACCCGGATCGAGCTGCTGCTCACGCTCCGGCGGTCCGAGAGTCTGCTGGTCACGCTGGCGATCCCGCTGGGCATCCTCGTCTTCTTCTCGAAGGTCGACGCCGTCACCGACCTGACGAAGCCTGTCGATTTCCTCGTCCCAGGCGTGCTCGCGCTGGCGGTGATGTCGACGGCGATGGTCAGCCTTGGCATCGCCACCGGTTACGAACGGCGCTACGGCGTCTTGAAGCGCCTCGGCTCCACACCGTTGTCGCGTGCCGGTCTGCTCACCGCCAAGACGGCCAACGTTCTGCTCATCGAGCTCGTGCAGGCGGCCGTGATCGTCGCGGTCGGGATCGCGCTCGGATGGAGCACGAACGCGCGGATCCTGCCCGCAGTCGTGTTGCTGCTCGTCGGGACGGTCGCCTTCGCCGGCATCGGGTTGCTCATGGCGGGCACGTTGCGCGCCGAGACGAACCTGGCCCTCGCCAACGCGCTGTTCCTGTTGCTGCTGTTCCTCGGTGGGATGGCGTACCCGCTGAGCCGGCTTCCCACTGTGCTCCGGGACCTCGCCGAGGCCCTTCCCGCTGCCGCCCTGACCGAAGCAGTGCGCGACGTGCTGTCGCCGGCGCACGCGTTCCCGCTCGGGCACGTGCTCGTGCTGCTCACCTGGGCGATCGCGGCGCCGGTCGCCGCCGCGGTGCTGTTCCGCTGGGAGGAGTAGGACGCCGATGCGTATCTCAGGGGCGCCCAGCGCCGTTCAGATACGCATCACTCAGTCGCCAACAGCTGGGCGAGAGGACGGGCGAGCGCGGACTCGCTCGTGAAGCCGAAGACACGCGCCGC
>DATFPZ010000098.1:0-6451 GCA_035264545.1 Acidimicrobiia bacterium | reverse complement strand
CGGCGGGCGCCCGGCTCTCGTACGGTTTGCGGTACACGATGCCGCGTGAGGGCACCGTGGCCACCGTGCCGCTCGGCTACGCCGACGGTGTGCCGCGCGCGCTGTCGGCGACGGGCGGGGGTGCTCGTCCGTGGTCGTCGTCATCCGATGGCCGGCACCGTCACCATGGACCAGCTGATGGTCGATGTCGGTGACGCCGCGGTCGAGGTCGGCGACGAGGTCGTGCTGCTGGGCCGCGACGGCGACGCCGAGATCACCGCCGACGAGTGGGCTGACCGCCTCGGCACGATCGGGTACGAGATCGTGTGCGGCATCGGCCGCCGCGTGCCTCGGGTCTACGCGTGATGGGCCGGGACGGGCAGCCGAGCGGTCGGACAGGACGCGCGCTACTGGGCGCGGGCGTCGTCGCCGGCGCGGCGGCAGGACTCGCCGGCGCCGCCTACGCGATCGAGCGGGCCGTCGTGGCCGGCGTGCGGCGCCGACCCGACTCCGACGCCGGGAAGCGGCTCGTCCCGCCGTTCGATGAGGCGGTGCGCTACCCGAGTCACGACGGCGGGAGCGTCTACACGATCAGCCGCGGCAAGGGGGCGCCGATCCTCTTCTCGCACGGCGTGACGCTCTCGACCCGCGTGTGGGTGAAGCAGTTCGAGAACTTGCCCGAGCAACGTTTCCGTTGCATCGGCTTCGATCATCGCGGTCACGGCGATTCCGAATGCGGGGACACCGGGCATTCGATCGCCAACCTCGCCGAAGACGTACGGACCGTGCTCGAGCGCATGGACCTGCACGACGCCGTGCTCGTTGGCCACTCGATGGGCGGTATCGCGCTCCAAGCCTTCGCGTCCCACTACCCGGAGGTGGCCGCCGAGCGCGTGCGCGGCATGGTGCTGATGTCGACATTGGCGAAGACGTACCTGTCCGGCGCGAGCTGGCTGCGGAAGATGTTCGAGCGGCTCACCGGCGGCGGGCCGTCGGCCGGCGACCTGATGACCCAGCAGAACCTCGGCTTCTTCCTCGCCCGCGTAGGTTTCGGACGCGACCCGCAGGCGAGCCACGTCGAGCTCGTCCGGGAGATGATCGCGGCGTGCCCCAAGGCGGCGAGCCAGGAGGCCGTCGCGTCGCTCGTCGGCCTCGACATGACCGACGAGCTGCCCGAGATCCGGGTGCCCACGCTCGTGCTCAGCGGGAGCGCGGACGTCATCGCCCCTCCGGCGCAGGGGCGACGCATCGCCGAGCTCATCCCCGACGCACGCCTCGAGGTGTTCAACGGCGCCGGCCACATGCTCATGCTCGAGCGCACCGACGAGGTCGACGCACTCATCACCGAGTTCGCACGCGATCTCGGAACCGGCGCGCCGCTGCGGCGGTTCTGGTCTCGGCGCAAGGCGCCTCGTGCCGAGACCCCGCAGCGGCGCTTCGCGCGACGCGCCCGCGCCGCGCTCGCCGCGCGGGAGGCCGCCTCCTGATCACCGACGTCCCGGGGATCGGGGTCGGCCACTGGACCGGCGGCGGGACCGGCGTCACGGTCGTCACCGTCCCGGAGGGAACGGTGGCGTCGGGCGAAGTACGCGGGGGCGCGCCCGCCAGTCGCGAGACGGCGCTGCTCGACCCGCACCGGCTGGTCGAGCATGTCGACGCCGTCGTGCTCACCGGCGGATCGGCGTTCGGCCTGGCCACCGCCGATGGCGTCATGCGCTCGCTCGAGGCGCGGGGCCGAGGCTTCGCGACCGCGGGCGGCAAGGTTCCGATCGTGCCGACGGCCGCCGTGTACGACCTCGCCAGCTCGGGCGGCGTCCGGCCCGGGCCCGACGAGGGTGCCACCGCGTTCGCCGCCGCCGAGGCGGGGGGTTCGTTCGCGACCGGGCAGGTCGGCGCGGGTACGGGGGCGACCGTCGGGAAGTGGAAGGGCGCCGACCACCGCGTGCCCGGAGGCCTCGGATCGGCGTCGACGCGCGTCGACGACGCGGTAGTCGGGACGCTGGCCGTCGTGAACGCGATCGGCGATGTCGTGGGCGACGACGGCCGCCTCCTGGCGGGGTCGACTGCCCCGCAGGACGCCCCGCCGTTCCCGGAGCCGCTGCCGTTCGTCGAGGGCGAGCACACCACGCTGGTCGTGGTGGCGACGGACGCCCGCCTCACCAAGCTCGAATGCCACCTACTCGCCCAGACGGCGCATCACGCGATGAGCCGGACCCTCTTCCCTTCGCACACGCGCTTCGACGGGGACATCACCTTCGCCCTGGCCACCGGCGCCGTCGACGCCCACCTCGACCGCCTCCGGGTCGCCGCCGCCGGCGCCGTGATCGACGCGATCCGGGACGCAGTGGCCTGATCGCCGGAGCGAGCGAAGCGAGCGACCAATCGAGCCGAGCGGAGCCCCGCGGCCGGGTCCCTCCGACCGCAGCGAGCGAGGCGAATACCATTGTGCGTGTCGCTCGTGGTGGAATCGCCTTTCGCGTCCTTCGAGGAGCTCGAGCGCGCCGCGCTGGCCTGCACGAAGTGCCCGCTCGCGACCCAGGGCCGCAGCCAGGTGGTGTTCGGCGACGGCGATCCGGCCGCCGACCTCGTCTTCGTCGGCGAGGGCCCGGGGGCGGAAGAGGACAAGCAGGGCATCCCGTTCGTGGGCCGGGCGGGCCGGCTCCTGACCGGGCTCATCGCCGACATCGGGTTGCGTCGTGACGACGTCTACATCGCCAACGTCGTCAAGTGCCGGCCGCCCGGCAACCGGGACCCGCTGCCGGACGAGATCGAGGCGTGCCGGCCCTACCTCGAGGGGCAGCTCGGGTTCATCGACCCCGCGGTCGTCGTCACGCTCGGCAACTTCGCGACCAAGCTCCTGCTCGAGACCAAGGATGGGATCACGAAGCTGCGGGGACGCGAGTTCCCGTTCCGCCAGCGCGGCGTGCTGATCCCGACGCTCCATCCTTCCGCAGTGCTCCGAAGCGGCGGCACCGCACTCGCGCAGGCCCGCGCCGACTTCGTGCTCGTGAAGCGAGCGCTCCGCCGCGTCTCGGCGGAACGCGCGTCGGCGGAAGGCGCAAGCGCGTGACCGGGAGAGCGCGCACGGTGACCCGCTCGACCCGCGAGACCCTCGAGCTTGCGGGCGGCGTCGGCGACCTGCTGCGGGCCGGCGACGTGGTCTCGCTCGTCGGCGACCTCGGCGCCGGCAAGACCGTGTTCGCCCGCGGCGTTGCCCGCGCCCTCGGCGTCACCGAGCCTGTCGTGAGTCCCTCGTTCACGATCGTGCGCGAATACGAAGGTCGCGTGCCGCTCGTGCACGTCGACGTGTATCGCATCGACGCGGTCCAGGAGCTGCACGATCTCGGCTTCGAGGAGGTCGTGCGCGACGACGCCGTCACGCTCGTCGAATGGGGCGACATGATCGACGGGCTGTTGCCCGGTGACCGGCTCGACATCCGTCTGGCGGCGGGCGCAGACGACGACGAGCGCGTGGTCGAGATCGAAGGACACGGGCGTTCGTGGCGCGCCCGCGCTGCCGAGCTGGCCGTGGGGACGACCTGACGTGCTGCTCCTCTGCCTCGACACCGCCACGCCGCAGGTGAGCGTGGCGATCGGCGCCGACGGCGCCGTGCTCGGCGAGATCCGGCTCGGGCGCGGCCGCCGCCACGCCGAGCACCTGGCACCGGCGATCGTGTACCTGTGCCGCGAGCTCGACGTGCAGCTGCCGCAGCTGTCCGGGATCGCGGTCGGGCTCGGGCCCGGTCTGTTCACGGGGCTGCGGGTGGGCGTGACGACGGCCAAGACGATGGCCCAGGCGCTTCGCCTGCCGGTGGTCGGGGTGGCGAGCCTCGACCTCGTCGCCTACCCGTTGCGGCACACCAACCGGCTGCTCGCCGCGATGCTCGACGCTCGCCGGGGCGAGGTCTTCCATTCCCGCTACCGGCCGGTTCCCGGCGGCGTGCAGCGCGTGACCGACTACGAGGTCGGCGCGCCCGCAGACCTCGTCGCCGACCTCGTTGCCGCCGGTGAGGAGGTGTTGCTCGCCGGCGACGGCGCGCTCCGCTACCGCGACGAGCTCGCGGAACTGGATCGTTCCGAGCAGGCCGGACCCTCGTTCGCCTTCCCGAGCGCGTCGGCGCTGGTCGAGCTGGCGACCGCGCACATGGAACGTGAGCACTTCTCGTCGGCGTGGGACGTGCAGCCGTTGTACCTGCGTCGCAGCGACGCGGAGATCGAGTGGGAACGACGAGAGGCGTCGTGATGGCGCTCGAGCGGACGCCTGAGCCGACGCCCGAGCCCATCGTCGTGCATATCGTGCCGATGCGACGCCGCCACGTGCGCGGCGTGTTGCGCATCGAGCAGCAGGTCTACCCGCGCCCTTGGACGATGTCGCTCTTCCTCAGCGAGCTCGCGTTGCGCTCGAGCCGCGCGTACTTCGTCGCCCGCATCGGACGCGACGTTGTCGGGTACGGCGGGCTGATGATGTCCGCCGACGACGGGCATGTCACGACCCTCGCGGTCGACCCGCGCTGGCAACGCCACCAGATCGGCACCCGGCTGCTGCTCGTCCTCGCGCGCGAGGCCATCGCCCGCGAGGCACGGAGCCTCACGCTGGAGGTGCGGCTGTCGAACCGGCCCGCGCAGGAGCTCTACCGCCGGTTCGGCTTCGCTCCCGTCGGCGTGCGCAAGAACTACTACGCCGAGACCAACGAGGACGCGTTGGTGATGTGGGCGCACGAGGCCCAGCGCGCCGAGTACACCGAACTGCTCGACCGGATCGAGCGCCAGATCGACGGCGAGACCGTGGTGGAGGAGCCCCGGCGCTGGTAAATGGCATGCGAATCCTCGGGATCGAGACGTCGTGCGACGAGACCGCCGCCGCGGTGGTGGAGGACGGCCGCCGCGTGCGCTCGTCGATCGTCTCGAGCCAGGTCAAGCTCCACGCTCCCTACGGCGGAGTCGTGCCCGAGCTCGCCAGCCGCGCCCACGTCGAGCTCATCAACCCGGTGGTCGACGAGGCGCTCATGGAAGCGGGCATCCTCGACCCCGGCGAGCTCGACGCGGTCGCCGCCTGCCACGGACCGGGCCTGGCCGGCGCGCTCCTGGTCGGTGTCAGCGCGGCCAAGGCACTGGCGCTGTCGACAGGCTTGCCCTACGTGCAGGTCAACCACCTCGAGGCCCATTTGTACGCAGGCTGGCTCGAGGATCCCGACCTCGAGCCGCCCCTCGCCGTGCTCGTCGCGTCGGGCGGCCACACGCTGCTCGTCGTCATGGAGGACCACGGCCGCTACCGGATGATGGGCCAGACCGTCGACGACGCCGCCGGGGAGGCGTTCGACAAGGTCGCCCGCTTCCTCGGCCTGGGCTACCCCGGCGGCCCCGCCATCGACCGTCTCGCCGCCGAGGGCGATCCCGGCGCCGTCGCGTTCCCGCGGGCGATGCTCGACGAGGGGTACGACTTCTCGTTCTCCGGGCTCAAGACGGCGGTGGTCAATCACGTGCGCAAGCATCCCGACGTCGCGACGCGTGACGTCGCCGCTTCGTTCCAGGAGGCGGTCGTCGACGTGCTGACGACCAAGCTCGTGGCCGCCGCCGACGAGGCGGGTGCGCCGACGCTGGTGCTCGGGGGTGGCGTCGCGGCCAACTCGCGGCTGCGGTCGCGTGTGGCCGAGGCGGCGCAGTCGTCCGGGCGCCGGGTGTTCCTCCCGCCCCCCTCGTTGTGCACCGACAACGGCGCCATGATCGCCGGCGCCGCGTGGTGGCGGCTCCGGGCCGACGGCCCGACGTCGCTCGACGCCGGCGTCGCCCCCTCGCTGGCCCTGCCGACGATTTCTTAGGTCCGCGTCCGCGGACGATCTCCCCGGTCGATCACCTTTGTCGGCATCCGCCGACATGTTGCGCTCGCGAACGGTTTGAGTAGTATGCCGGGCCGTCACGCAGCGTGGTCGCGCGACCCGCTGTGTGAAACATGCAGGGGAAGGGCCCCCCGAGCAACGGAGGAGCACGAAGGGTCGCGTTGACGACGTCCTGGGCGGTCGTCCCGGTGCCGGTCCGGAGGGTCCGCACGAGGCGACGCCCGGTACCCCGGTCACGGCGAATCCCAACCTGACCTGCTCGAACCTCAAACCAGTTCCACCTCCGCGGCATGTGACGGCCGGGCCTTCGGGCCCGGCCGTTCGCCATCACCCTTGGCGGCCTCCGCCGCGGGTTCGCCTTGCCGGGCGCCGGAACGGGCTGTTACCTTGGCCCTCTAGCACTCACACCCTTCGAGTGCTAACGCCGTCGAAAGTCTCGCTCACCGCCAGGAGGCGCCACGATGAACCTGCAGCCGCTGGAGGACCGGATTGTCGTCCGGGCCCAGGAGGCCGAGGAGACGACCACGAGTGGTCTCGTCATCCCCGACACCGCCAAGGAGAAGCCGCAGCAAGGTGAGGTGCTCGCCGCCGGACCGGGTCGCCGCTCGGACCAGACGGGTGAGCTCATCCCGGTC
>DATFPZ010000097.1:0-6930 GCA_035264545.1 Acidimicrobiia bacterium | reverse complement strand
GAAGACGATGATCGCCTACTCGATGGACCGCTTCGGCGGCGATGCGCTGCTCCGCTACGACGTCCGGAAGAGCTGGAAACAACTGAGGCCTGTCCGCATGTCAAGGTTCGTCGACCGCGTCCAGGGCGGTGACGTCGTCGCCGGAGCCATGTGGCTCTCGACCGACGACGACGCGAACATCCTGTATCGGGTGGCGCTCCCGGGCGGCCGCGTCGACGCCCTCGGCAACGCCGGGCACGTCGACGGAGAAGGCGAGGGGATCGATGCCACGAAGCTCCGCAGCGGCCGGCTCCACGTCCTCACGGTCGACGTGATGTTCACCCCCGTCTGGCTGGGCAACCTCGCCGTATCCGGATGACGCAAACGCAGCCGCGCAGGATCGGCGTCGTCGCCCGGCTTCGGTACCGCGTCGACACCGCGATGTCGCGCGGCGCCGGCGTCGTCATTCTCTGGCTGGCCGGAATCACGTTCGGTCTCGTATTCGTTGCCGCGCTGTTCTTGACGGTCTTCGGGATCGGCGTCAATGAGGACAAGACGCCGTCGCTGCTCGAACGGTTCTGGCAGAGCCTGCTGCGCATCCTCGACCCGGGGACTTTCTCGGGCGACGTCGGATGGCCGCTGCGCGTCACGATGCTGCTTGTCACGCTCCTGGGCGTCCTCATCGGCGGGTCGCTCATCGGCCTCATCGTCGCCGCCGTCGACAGCAAGGTCGAGCAGCTGCGCCGAGGGCGCAGCGTCGTCGTCGAGCGCGGCCACACGTTGATCCTCGGCTGGTCACCGCGGGTGTTCACGCTCATCTCGCAGATCGTGGAGGCCAACGCGAACCAGCGCCGCGCCCGCATCGTGGTGCTCGCGCCCGAAGAGAAGCCGGTGATGGAGGAGGCGATCCGCGACCGGGTCGGCGACACCAGAACCACGCGCATCGTGTGCCGGACCGGCGATCCGGCAAGTCCGCACGACCTTCGCATCGTGAACATCGACGAAGCGCGGTCGATCGTCGTCCTCGCGGGTAGTGGAGATGGCGCCGGCGACGCCGAGGCGGTGAAGGCGGCTCTGGCGGTGATGACGAGGGAGTCACACCGAGCGCACACCACGGTCGTCGCCGAGATGAACGACATCGAGACCGCGCGGGCCCTGCACGAAGCAACGGGCGGGCGGGTCGTCACCGTGCGGGCCGTCGACGTGGTCGCGCGGATCACGGCGCAGGCCTGCCGTCAACCCGGGCTGAGCTTTGTGTGGCAGGACCTGCTCGACTTTGCCGGCGACGAGGTGTATTTCCAGCCTGCGCCGGAGCTCGAGGGGTACACGTACGGAGACGCGCTGCTGGCCTACGGCATCTCGAGTGTGATCGGTCATCGCAGCGCCGACGGGACGATCTCGGTCAACCCGCCGATGGGCAGTGTGTTCTCAGCCGGCGACTCGGTCATCGCAATCTCGGCCGATGACGACACCATCAGGTTCAGCGGGATCGTCGACGAGAGCGCCCCCGACGTCGTCGTTTCGCCCGCGCCGCCCGAGCGAGTCGAAAGTCTCCTCGTGGTGGGATGGAGTCACATCGGGCCGTTCGTGCTTCGGGAGCTCGACCCGTTCGCGACGCCGGGCTCCGAGGTCGACCTGCTGGTGACCTCCGACCTCGTCGATCCCGCCGAGCTCGACGACGTCGAGCTGGAGCGGTTGCAGCCGAGGTTCCACTACACGGGCGGCAACCTCGACGAGCTCAGCCGCTCGGTCCAACGCCGCGTCTACGACAAGGTGATCATCCTCGGCTACCGCTGGGGCATCTCACCCGCGGAGGCCGACGCGCGGTCGCTGCTCACGCTCCTGATCCTGCAACAGGCGCTCGTCGCGGATTCGTCGGGCCGGCGACCGAGGATCGTCACGGAGCTCCTCGACGGGCGCGACGTCGAGCTCGCTCGCGCGACCGGCGCCGACGACTTCGTTGTCAGCGACGAGCTGTCGAGCCTGATGCTGGCCCAGCTCGCCGAACGCGCCGAGCTCGAGGACGTGTTCGCGGACTTGTTCGACGTCGAAGGCTCCGCGATCGCGCTCCACCCGGCTGGTTGGTATGTCAGCTCGCATCAGGTGCCGTTCGCCCGCGTCGTCGCCGCGGCGCGTGCGAGAGGAGAGACCGCGATCGGCTATCGGATGGAGCACGGTCCCAGCGGTCTCCCCGCCGTGGTAGTGAACCCGCCCAAGCGCGATCCGGTGACGCTGGGCGGCGGCGACCAGGTCGTCGTGATCGCGCCCGTGTAGGTACCCTCGTCACCGTGCTCTCAGCGTTGGTGCCCCACGGACCGCTCGATCTCGTTCGCCGCCTACTCGGCGACGTCGTGCAGGCGGGCTGGTCGTGGGCGATCGACGTCGGCACGATCCGTCCCGGTCACCGGCGCGCGCAACGGTTCGCGCGTTTCGGCCAACGCACCGCGATCTGCTTTCCCATCGGGGCGTTGTTCGGCGAGTCATCGATCGAGCTCGGAGACGGGTGCATCATCGGTCCGAACGCGACGCTTTCCGCCGGCGTGTCGCCGGAGCAAGTGCTCAGCGGGCCCGTCGTCACCATCGGCGACCGCTGTGTGATCGGGAAGGGGAGCGGGATCGTCGGCCACCAGCGCATCGAGATCGGCGACGACGTGTGGACGGGCCATTCCGTGTACGTCTCGGATGCCAACCACGGGTACACCGACCCCGTCGAGCCCGTCGGCCGGCAGTTCGCCGCGCCGAGGCCGGTACGGATCGGCTCCGGATCGTGGCTGGGCCACGGCGCCCTCGTCGTTGGTGGCGCGAGCATCGGCGAGCACGTCGTGGTCGGCGCGGGCGCGGTGGTGACCGGCGATCTCCCCGATTACTCGGTCGCGGTCGGCAACCCCGCGCGTGTCATCCGCCGCTATCTGACCGGCGAGGGCTGGGTGCGTGCCGACGACGACGATGTCGACGACACCGACGCGCACCCAGCCGCTCGTCGTTATCCGGTGGTGGACCCGCTGGCCGGCGACGGGTAGTCGGGTCGCGGCGCCGTCGCCGGGAGCTGCTCGAAGACCGTCACCGACGACGCGGTGTCGAACAGCCCACCTTGACCCTTGGCCGGGAACTTGCCCCGCGTGTAGCGCTTCGCCCCGGCGGCGTACCGGTACAGGCCGTTGCCGACCTGGCGGACCTCATCCTGTCCGACGGCGGCCGGGTCCCACCAGAGCATCCCGGCGTCGTCCGATCCGTTGTAATCGGTGAACGGCCACACGCCGTGCTTCCCCCACGACAGCTGCGGGTTGATCGCGTCCCCGCCCGAAGGGGGATACCGGAACAGCCCGTCACGGAACGTCCGGGGCGTGAGCTTGGGCCCCGCGAGCATCACCCCGTTCGCAAACTCCAGCACGCTCGGGTTGATCACGCCGTACGTGTTGTTGGGCGGCGGCGTGCCGTGGAACCACTGATAGAGGTAGTACGTGCCGTTGATGTCCTGGATCGTCCGCCCCGGTACCAGCGCGACCCCGAACGCGTGTGCCCATTGGGTCTGGTCATAGGTGCGACCAAAGATCGCAGTGTCTGCCAGCACCGTCGGGCCGATGATCCACTCCGGATAGAAGTCCTGTGCCGTTGCCTCCTTGGTGATCGAACTGGGCATGAGCGGGTCGCCCGTGTAAATGATCGAGGTGACGCCGGCGTCCTTCATCTTCGTGACGACCGTGCGGGCCGTCTCCTGGGCCCGGGACAGGTCGAGGAAGAACGACTGATCGGCCTTCGCTGTGATCTTGTACTTCTTCAGCTGCGTCTTCAGCGTTTCGAACAGTCCCTTGTACTGACCGTCGGGCGTGTCGTAGTGGACGATGCCGTACACGCGGTTCTTGGCCTTCGTGGTGTCGTCACCGGCGAACTCCGCTTTGCCCTTGCCGACCTGCTTGCCGATGAATTCGGCGGTGAGCGTCGCCGCCTGCTCCGGCGCCGGCGTGGTGGGGAGGATGTACCCCTTACCGCCATCGATCAGCTTCTGCGGCACCGCGGTCGCACAGGTCCCGATGCACAGCACGCCTCGATGCGCGAGCTCGTCGGAGAAGACCGATGTCGACTGCTGGGGGCCATTCAGGACGGCGAACGGCTTCTTCTCGGCGATCGCGATGGCGTCCGCCTTGGCCGCCGCGGTGTCGGATCCGGCCCCAGTGCCCGTGAAGAACTCGACTGAGATCTTGCGCCCGTAGAGCTCGAACAGCCGGTTGTAGATGTCGACGTAGCCCTGCCACGTTTCCTGGATCGAGTTGAGGTTCGTTTCCGCTCCGGCGGCGCGGAGCTGGCCGGCGACCAGTGGGTCCTTCTGCGGGTCCGTGTTGTAGACGACGATCTTGATCTCGTCGCCCGTCACGCCCTGCGAGGTCGACCCGCTGTTCTTCCCTGTGAACGGCTGGACGCATGGTGGGGCGTAGACGGACGGGATCTTGACCCGTCCTGTCGTCGTGTCGCAGTTGGGACCGAAGTCGATGTCGGTCTTGCCCTGGAGTTTCGCCTTCAGCGTCGTCATCGGACCCGACTCGACGAGCGCCTTGTTCTTCTGCGCGTCCGCTTCGTCGCTCGCGGGAGAAGCGGCCGCGGCGGCGGCGAGCAAGCCCGCGACGATCACCACCGAGACGACGACTGCGAAGAACGACATCCAGCGTCGAACTCCTCTCGATCGGCGAACGGAGTGCTTGGCCATCTGTGCCTTCCTTTCCGGCAATGGTCAGTCAGGTCGCGGGTCCGCGAGCAACGCGGTTGGTGCTCCCGAACGCGCGACAGTCGATTCGGTCGTTCCCAGATACGAGGCGATCACCGCGGGGTGGCGCACGACGTCCGCCGGCTCGCCCTCGGCGATGACCTCGCCGAGGTCGAGGGCGATCATCCGGTCCGCGATCGAAGTCAGCAGCGGGAGGTCGTGCTCGATGACGAGCAGCGTCGCGCCGAGGGTGTCGCGAACGCGCGTGAGCAACGGGGCGAGCGCCTCCGCCTCGCGCTGGGCGATTCCGCTCGAAGGCTCGTCGAGCAACAGCACCGTCGGCTCGTGCGCGAGCACGCAGGCAAGGTCGACGATGCGCCGGCTCCCTGTGGAGAGCTCGTGGATGAACTTGTCGCGGAACGCGCTCAGGCCCACCGTCTCGATGAGCTCGTCGACGCGGGTGCGCACCCGCCGCTCCGAGAACATGACATTCGGGAGATGGAGTGCCGCGGCCAGCGGGTCGCGCACCTTGACGTGGGTCTCGAGGGCGACCGCGATGGTCTCCTGCACGGTGAGGGCAGGGAACAGCCTCCCGTCCTGGAACGAGCGGCCCAGTCCGAGCTGGGCGCGGACTTGGGCCGACTTACGCGTCAGCTCGTAGCTGCCGCGGTCCGTCTCGAGGCGGATGGCGCCGCCGTCGGCGGGGAGGAAGCCGCAGATGACGTCGAACAAGGTGGTCTTGCCGGCGCCGTTGGGGCCGATGAACCCGAGGATCTCCGATCGCCGCACGCTGAACGACACGTCGTTCAGCGCGGTGACACCCCCGAAGCGCTTCGACACGTCGTGGATCTCGAGGCTGGTCTTCCGCTGACCGTCGCCGGACACCGGCGCGGCAGTGGCGCCGCCGCCGTTCGGCAGCGGCTGCGAGGACGTCGCGGTGGCCGCGCCCTCGAGGAACACCGACCGCAGCACGTCGGGCCGTTCGAGCAGCTCCGCCGTGGGGCCGTGGAAACGGATCTCGCCCTTCTCCATGAAGTACGCCTCGTCGGCGAGAGTGAGGGCGAGGTTCACCGACTGCTCGACCAGGATGATCGTCGTGCCCCGGTCGCGGAGCGCCTTCACGATGTCGAGCAGCTGCGCGATGACGGTCGGCGCGAGGCCGAGCGACAGCTCGTCGATCATCAGCAGTCGGGGGCGACCGATGAACGCCATGCCCAGCGTGAGCATCTGCTGCTGCCCGCCGGACAGGTTGCCCGCAGGCTCGTGGAGGCGATCGCGCAAGACGGGGAAGTACCCCATGACACGCTCCGTTGCCTCCCTGACCTCGTCGTGCTCGCGGCGCTGCAGCCAGCCGGCGAGCCGGAGGTTCTCGGCCACGGTCAGCGACGGGAAGACGCCCTGTCCGCCCGGGACCTGCGTCACGCCGCGCGACGCGATCTCGTCGGGTGGGGTGTGGGTCATGTCGCGGCCGTCGAAGATGATCGCGCCGCCGCTGGCCTCGACGAGGCCCGAGATGGCACGGAGCAGCGTCGACTTTCCGGCGCCGTTGGTTCCGAGGAGCGCGACGATCTCGCCCTCGTCGACCTCGAAGTCGACGCCGAACAGCACCTGGACGCTGTCGTAGTGCACGTCGACACCGCGCACGAGCAGCTGCTTGGCCCGTCCGTGCTCGCGGTCGTAGGCGGCCTCGGACTGCGCAGCCGCCGCCGTCCACACCCGCCGGATGTCTCCCGCTACTTGTGACCCGGCGGAGGCGAGGATGAGCCCGCCGACGATGAACACCGGCGCCGCGAGGAGGAGGGCGGTGCGAATCCCGTAGGCGTCGGCGACGCCGCCGATGATCGGCAGCACGAGCAGGCCGGGGATGATCCAGATCGCTGCGATCGCGAAGCCGAACGCGCGCACCTTGGGAGGCACGGCCAGCGACAGCACGCTGTAGATGCCGGGTGCGAGCAAGCCGAGGGCCCCCGAGATCACGAGGTTCGAGGCGATGGCGACCGGCAGATTCGGCGCCTGCGAGAACACGACCCACGCGACGGCAACAAAACCCGTCACCGCGGCGAGGAACTTCAGCACCAGCCCCGGGTCACGCGCCATGAGCCGGGTCGCGATCGGGATCCCGATGATGAAGCCGACGATCTGGGCCGGTTCGGCGACCGCGGCCACGATCCCCCGTTGGACTTCGTTCAGGCCGAAGATCTCCTGGTAGAAGAGCGAGCCGAGCGTCAACAGCCCGACGATCGAGAGTGCCA
>DATFPZ010000096.1:0-7832 GCA_035264545.1 Acidimicrobiia bacterium | reverse complement strand
CCTCTTCATCGGATACACGGACGCGCTGGCGACCGAGGCCGCGTTCAGCGCCGACGGGTGGTTCATGACCGGCGACATCGGTGTGCTCGACGACGACGGCTATCTGACGATCACGGACCGCAAGAAGGACATCATCATCCGCGGCGGCGAGAACGTCTCGGCCCTCGAGGTCGAGGAGCTCGTCCTGCGCCTGCCCGGGGTCGCCGAGGTCGCGGTCGTGGCCGCGCCGGACGCGCGGCTGGGGGAGCACGCGTGCGCATTCATACGGCCGCTCCCCGGCAGCGAGCCGCCGACGCTCGACGCCGTCCGCGCCCATCTCGACGCCGCCGGCCTCGCCCGCCAGAAGTGGCCCGAGGAGCTGCGGGCGATCGACGAGTTCCCGCGCACCCCCTCCGGCAAGATCCAGAAATTCGCGCTGCGGGACCGGCTGCGTCAGGAAGCTGGTGACGATTCGCTCGCCCCGCCGACTGAATCGCCGAGATAGCCCGCCAGGGTCTCGGGTCCCGCCGACGACGCCGCTCCTTGCCACACGGCCTCTCCCCGCCGCAGGATCAATGCGTCGTCCGCGAACTCGAGCGCTCGATCCACGTACTGCTCGACGAGCAACGTCGTCACGCCTTCGGCACGGGCGCGGGCAAGGCTCTCGAAGACGAGATCGACGAGCTTGGGCGCCAGCCCGAGCGACATCTCGTCGGCGATGAGAACACGCGGCGGCGCGGCCAGGACACGTGCGAGCCCGAGCATCTGCTGCTCGCCGCCGGAGAGGGTGCCGGCAGGCTGACGGCGGCGTTGCGCGAGTACGGGGAACAGCTCGAGCGCGCGTTCGACGGCGGTCGCGCGCTCGGCCCTGGGCACGACGTACCGGATCTGCACGCGCACGTTGTCGAGCACCGAGAGGTGCGGGAAGATGCTCCGCTGCTCCGGCACGAACGCGACGCCCAATCGGCTCACCCGGTGCGACGGCCAGCCCGTGATGTCGCGCCCGTCGAACACGATCCGGCCGCTCGCCGGGCGCACTACCCCTGCGATTGCACCCGCAACCGAGCTCTTGCCCGCGCCGTTCGCGCCGAGCAGTGCAAGCGCGCCTCCGTCCGGAATCTCGAAGGTGACGTCGAAGACAGCGCGTGCCTCGCCGTACGCCACGCTCACGCGCTCCACCGAGAGCAGCGGACGCCCGGTCACAATGCTCCCGCGCCTGTGCTCGTACCGAGGTAGGCGGCTTGCACCGCCTCGTCGGCCCGAATCGCGGCCGGGGCCCCGGCCGCGATCACCTTCCCGAAATCGAGGACGGTCACGTGCTCGGCGAGCCCGAGGACGAAGTCGACGTTGTGCTCGACGAGGACGAACGCCACATCGAGGTCGGCGCGGGTCCGCTCGAGCGCCGTCGCCAACCGCTCTGCCTCTCCTGCGTCGAGGCCCGACGTGGGCTCGTCGAGCAACACGATTGCCGGCTCGGTCGCCAGCGCCCGCGCGACCTCGACGAGTCGCCCGGTACCCAACGGCAGCAGGGCCGCCGGGCGATCGGCCAGCGCTGTCAGGCCGAGCAGGTCGAGGAGCCCGGCGACGAGCTCGCGCTCGCGAGGCGGAGGACGGCTCCCGAGCCCGGCCAGGTCGGTGAGGAACCGGCGGTCGCGCCGTTCGTGGGCGCGATGCGCGACCACGAGGTGCTCCCGCACCGTGAGCTCGGCGAACAGCTCGATCCGTTGAAACGTGCGCGCGAGCCCGAGACGTGATCGCCGCTGGGGGCTCGTGCTCGTGACGTCGACACCGCGTAACAGCACCCGTCCGCTGCGCGGCCGAACGAGACCCGAGAGTACGCCGAACAGCGTGGTCTTGCCCGCCCCGTTGGGCCCGACAAGTCCGACGATGGCGCTCGCGGGAGCCGAGATGCTCACGCCGTCCAGGGCGACGACGCCGCCGAAGCGGACGGTGACGTCGTCGGCACGCAGCAGCGCGTCGGCGATCATGCCGGCACCGGAGCCGCGCTCCGCGCCCGCTCATCGCGTCGGGTCTGGCGCCGCAGTCTCCGCAACCGGTGCTGGTTGACGACGTCGAAGAGAACTCCCCGTGGTTCGCGAGCGAGGGCGATCGCGCCGAGGCCGAACAGCATCGTCGGCACGTCAGTCCACCCCTCGGACAGATAGAGGCTGACGAGCTGCGGTGCAACGACGAAGATGATCCCGGCGATGAGCGCGCCCACCACGGATCGGACGCCCCACGTCACCACGATCGCCAGCCAGACGATGCCGATGATCAGGTTGAACGACGCCGGCGCCGCGCGCCCAATTGCGATCGCGTACAAACCGCCGCCGAGGCCGGCGATGAACGCGCTCGCTCCGAACGCGATCATCTTCGAGCGGACCACGCTGATGCCGATGGTCGCCGACGCCGGCTCGCTCGAGCGCATCGACGCGAACACGAGACCGCTGGTTCCTCGCCGCAGATTGAGGACCAGGAGTGCCATCACGCAGAACACCACGACCAGCAGCAGATAGAAGGGAGCCGCGTCGTCGAAGTCGATCCCGAAGAACTGGGGCCGCCCGATCTCGACGCCGGTGCCGAAGTTGTCGAAGTCCTCGCGCGCGAACACGAGGTTCTCGACGAGCTGCGAGAAGGCGAGGGTCGCCAGTGCGAGGTACAGGCCACCCAGGCGGAGGCTGAGGCCGGCGACGAGCATGCCCACGGGCACCGCGACCGCCGCGCCCACGAGGAGCGCGAGCCCGAGCGGCCATCCCGAGTCGGTTGCCAGCTTGGCGGCGGTGAAGCCACCGATGCCGGCCAGCGTCATCTGGCACAACGAGACCATGCCGCCCTCGCCCGTGACCACGGTGAACGTGAGGAAGAGGATGGCCAGTCCCATCCCCTGGCTGACCACGCCGATCCAGAAGTCGCTGAGCCAGAGGGGCACCGTCAAGAGCGCGCCGGCCACGAGCGCGGGCCCGAGCGCACCACGCCAGCCCCGGAGCGGTGGGGGAGCAGGCGCCTCAGGCCGGTCCTGGCTGATGGCGCGCGAGTCGACCTCGAAGCGCTCGCCCTTGAGTCCCTGGTACGCGAGCAGGAACACGAGCATCACGATGAAGGGGATGCTCGGTCGGAAACCCTTGGCGAGCACACCCGAGTCCGGGAGCCACTCGCGTGACACCTCCTGCGCGAGCCCGATCAGCAACGCGCCGCCGAAAGCGAGGGGCAGGCTCGTCATGCGGGCGATGACCACGGCGCCGAGCGACGCCACCAGCAGCAGCGTGAACTGGATGTCGGCCAGGCCGAGGATCGGCGTCAGCAACACACCGGCGAGGCCGGCCAGCACGGTACCGAGCATCCACGAGCTCGCCGTTACGACCGATGTGTTCACGCCGGCGATACCGGCGACACGAGGCGAGTCGACCGTGGCCCGGACCGACAGGCCCAGTGGTGTGTAACGGATCAAGACCGTCAGCCCGGCCGCGACCACGGCCGCACCCACCAGCACGACCAGCTGATTCGCGTTGATGTTTACCCCGAAGACGTCGAACACGCGCGGCGAGCCCTCGATGAGGCCCGTAGGTTCGAAGATCTCGTTCTTCGTGAACGGGAAGATCACCTTCACGAGCGCGGGGAGCGCCACCCAGAGGCCGACGGTCGAGACGAACCGCACCACGGGCGGCGTGTGGGCCAGACGCCGGAACAGCGCGGCCCAGAGGAACAAGCCCAGAAGTGGGGACATCACACCGATCGACACGACGGCGGCGGCGGGCACCGACCAGCCGTGCCGCGTGTGGAGCCAGTAGTAGAACACCGCCACGAAATAGGCGATCGCGCCGTGGGCGAAGTTGAAGACGCGCGACGCCGTGTAGGTCAGCACCAGCCCGAGCGCCGAGATCGCATAGATGCTCCCCAGCACCAGGCCCGCGACGATGAGTGCGTTCACGAGTCGGCTGCCGCTAGGCCGCGATCATCCTTTCGCCTGTTCTTCGGGACTGAGCGTCCTGACCTTTCCGTCGTCGATGACCCGGGTCGCGCAGAATGGCTTCCCGTCGAACTGCGGCACGAACTGCTGATTCTGCACCTGCACGTAGTACACGCAGTAGTACGTGCGCCCGAAGATGTCGTTGAAGTCGACGGGGATGTACGCGCCGTTGCCGTCGAAGTCCTTCACCTTGCGGAGGTTCTTGATGAAGTTCTTCCGGGTCGGGCAGTTGATCCCGGCGGCGTTCAGACCGCGGATGAACGTGTCAGCGGAGAGCCAGCCGTTGTAGGGAACCTGGCCCGCGGCGTGCTTCCCGAGAGCGTCCATTCCGGCCTTGTACTCGGTGTACGCGGGCGGGTTGAGCTCGAAGGGCTTGAACTCGACGCCGAAGTACGCGCCCTCCATGCCCGGGAGCGAGAGCGTCCGGTCGTCGTACCCGCCCGGGAAGATCACCGCCTTCATCTGCACGCCCGCTTGCTGCAGCGCCGAGTTCAACGCCGTGTTCTGCAGGAAGTCCATGCCCGTGTACATGCCGTCGGCGCCGGAGTCCTTGATCTGCTGGACCACTCCCGTGAACTCGCGGTCCGAGACGCTGAGGTCGGTCGTCTTGTACACAACCTTCAGGCCCTTGGTCTTCTTCACCGCCTGATCGATCTTCTTGATGAAGTTGGCGCTGGACGTCTGATTCGTTCCGATAAGGGCAATCTTCGTCGCGCCCAACTGCTTCAGCAGATCGGCGTTGCGCGTGTCGAACGTCTTGAGCGGGTCGGCAGGCACGGTGTTGCGCCAGCCGAACATGTTCTTGTACCTGCCGAACGCGGGGACGCCGACGTGCCACCCCACGACGGGAACGCCTTGCTGATTCAGGAACTTCGCCCCGCCCTCGGCGGCGCTGCTCACTTCGATGACCCCGAACACGCCGTCCTGCTGGACGACCTGCTGGGCCGCAGTCAGGTTGCGAGCGTTGTCTGCCACGTCGTCGACGTCGACGAGGGTGATCTTTCGCTTGCCGGTTTCCTGGTCGGCGTTCGCCTTGTCGATGCGCGCCTGGATGCCATTCAGCGCGTCGGAGAACGACGTCGCCTGCGGGCCCGACTTCGGCAGGATCACCCCGACCTTGATCTCGTTGTCGCTGACGCCCTGATCGTTCTTGCACGATCCGGACGAGCCGGCCGGGACTGCCGCGCTGGCGGCTGGGACGAGACTGGCAACGAGCACGAGCACGAGTGCGCTCGCCAGGACGAGCGCGCCACGACGAGCAGACGCCGATCCGTTCGGGCCCATCGCCGTACCCCCCTTGTTCGGCGACCTGCCCCTATGGGCGAATCAATACTCCCGTGCCAAACCTGACGCAAGGGTCAGGGTCGGCTGGCAATTCGTTCCAGGAGCAGGGTGCGCTGCACCTGGCCCGTCGCCGGCGTGCGCGGCAGCTCGTCGACGATCTGCAGCCGCCGCGGTCGCTTGAACGGCGCGAGCCGCGTCGCGCTGTGCGCGCGCAGGTCATCGAGGTCGAGCGCGTCCTCGGATCCCGGTTGCGCAACGACCACCGCGCACACGATCTCGCCCCACTTCGGGTCGGGGAGGCCGACGACCGCGACCTCACGGATGCTCGGGTGCGTCACGAGCGCGACTTCCACTTCGGCGGGCGCGACGGTCTCGCCCCCGGTACGGATCACGTCGCGCGCCCGACCCACGATCGACAGGTATCCCTCGTCGTCGAGCGAGCCGAGGTCGCCGGTGTGATACCAGCCGTCGCGGAGCGCTTCGGCGGTGGCGTCGGGCTGGTCGAAGTATCCGTCCATGAGCAGGTCGCTCTTGATGCATACCTCGCCGTCCTCGAGTCGGACGTCGACGCCCGGCTGCGGAAGGCCGACGCTCCCCGGCTTGCGCGCCAGGTCGACGTGCGCCAGCACCGTCGCCGGACCGGCTTCGGTCGACCCGTAGAACACGCGCGTGACGGTGTGGGGGAGCGCGTCACGCACGCCCGCGATGAGCTCGGGCGGCGTCGCCGACGTACCGGTGTCGGCTTCGGCGAGCGAGGACAGGTCGTAGGCCTTGACGCCGTGGTCGAGCACCCGCGACCACACCGCCGGGATCAGGTAGATACGGGTCGCGCGCCGTCGCTCGACCGTGTGCAAGAGCGTCTCGGCGTCGGGTGTCTGGACGAAGTGGATCGGTCGTCTGCTCTGCCAGCACCCGAGACCGAGCGACCACCCGGCCATGTGGAACAGCGGGAACATGCACACCGTCCCGCCGTCGCTGTCGGCGGCGAGCGGCGGGAAGCTCCGCAGGCAGCTCGCCCGGTTCGACAGCACGACGCCCTTGGACCGTCCGGTGCTGCCGCTGGTGAAGAAGATGACGTGCGGATCGCGCTCGCGGAGGGCGGGGGCGTCGACGTCGGCCGCGCTCGCGTGCGTTGCCGCATCCGCGAGATGCGCATGCGTCGCTATCGGCGCGTCGATCTCTTGGACGAGGTCGGCGTGGGCGTCGTCGATGACGACGAGGCGGGGCCGCGCGTACCCGACGACCTCGGCCGCCTCGTCCGGGCCGAGCCGGGCGTTCACGGGCGCGAATACGCCGCCGAGCTTCGCCAGCGCGAAGAAGATCGGCAGCGCCTCGAGCGAGGTGTCGCCCCACCACGCCACCCGGTCGCCGAGGCCGACGCCCATTCCGCCCAGCGTGTGCGCGATTCGGTTCGCCTGCTCGTCGAGCACGCCGAACGTGATCTCGTCGTCACCGAGCGTTGCCGCAAGCCGATGGGGTGTGTACCGCGCCGCGTGGCGCAGCACGTCGGCGACCAGCAACGCCATCAGCCGCGTGCGGTGGCCTTGAACTCCACGAGCACGTTCCGGTACGGCTCCTCGCCGACGTTCACGGCGGTCTCGACGCTGCCCTGCTTGAGGAAGATCGTGTTGCCCTGCTCCACGCCGGCCTCGATGTAGTCGCCGTATTCGCTGGGGTAACCCGGCACGGACTTGGCGGCGATCTTGTCGCCCGCGACGTCGACGATGACGTAGTCGCACGTGTGCCGGTGCGGGGAGGACTCCTCACCCGGGGCGAGGCGCAGCTCCCAGATGCGGATCTCGTCGTCCTCGAACAGGAGCTTGCTCCCGATGTCGCCCAGCGGGATCTTGGCGTCGTCCTCCATGCCTTCTCTCCCCTCGTCGGTCACGCGGCATGATGACGGACATGTCAGAGACCGGCAACCAGGGTGCGGGGCTGCTCGCCCACGCCCGAGCCCGTCCCGAGCACGTCGCGTTGCGTGAGGGAGACCGGGTGCGCACGTACGCGGAGCTCGACGATCGTGCCCGCCGGGTCGCGCACGCGCTGGCGGCGCTCGGAGTGCGGCGGGGTGACAGTGTCGCGGTGATGGTGCCGAACTCGTTCGAGTTCTTCGAGGCCATCCACGGGAGTGGTCGCCTCGGCGCGGTGGTCGTGCCCATCAACGTGCACTTCAAGGCGGACGAGGCCGGCTGGGTCGTCACCGACTCCGGCGCGGCCGCCGTGGTCGTCGCGAACGACCTGCAGGGCGCGTTGGATGGCGTGCCCGACGTGCCCCGGCTCGTGGTCGGCTCGGGCGGTGACTACGAGGCGGCGCTCGCGAACGCGCCGGCAAGCGGCGAGGTCGAGCCGGCCGATGTGATTGGTGACGGCTGGCCCACGATCATGGCGTACACGTCGGGAACGACCGGCCGCCCGAAGGGCGTGGCGATCGGCGAGGATGACTTCCGCCGGAGCGCGGTCGGAGTCGCAGCGACGAAGGACCGGTGGGGCTTCAGCAGCGATGACGTGCATCTGCTCGTCGGTCCCTCGTATCACATGGGACCCTTGTTCTGGTCGCAAATGCATCTCGCCTTCGGCGGGTCCGTGGTGATCATGCCGAAGT
>DATFPZ010000095.1:0-2769 GCA_035264545.1 Acidimicrobiia bacterium | reverse complement strand
AGGGCGGCGGTGACGGCGTCGCTGCGCTGCGACATCACCGGCGCCGCCGGCGTCGGCGAGAACAGCGGCGTCACCGGGCTGCGATCAGTCTGCGGCGGTGAGGACGAGGCTCGCGTTGTGGCCGCCGAACCCGAACGAGTTCGAGATCGCCGGCTGGGAACCGACCTCGCGCGGCGAACCCGCCACGACGTCGAGCTCGATGTCGTCGCCGACGCGCTCGAGGTTCGCGGTCGGCGGGACGATGCCGTCGCGCACGGAAAGGAGTGAGGCAACCGCCTCCACCGCGCCTGCCGCGCCGATCAGGTGCCCGGTCACGCCCTTCGTCGAGGTGACCACAGGTGGGGCGTCGCCGAAGACCTTGCGGATGGCCTCGGCTTCGGCGGCGTCGTTCAACGGTGTCGACGTGCCGTGCGCGTTCACGTGCCCGATTGCAGATGGCTCCATGCCGGCGTCGTCGAGCGCGAGCTGCATGCAGACAGCCGCGCCGGCACCCCCGGGGGACGGTGCGGTGATGTGGTAGGCGTCGGCGTTCCGTCCATAGCCCGCGACCTCGCCGTATACGGTCGCGCCGCGTGCCCGCGCCCGTTCCAGCGGTTCGAGCACGACGCAGCCGGCACCCTCGCCGATCACGAAGCCGTCGCGCTCGGCGTCAAAGGGCCTGGACGCGCGTTCGGGGTCGTCGTTGCGCGAGCTGAGCGCGCCCATGCGCGCGAACGCTGCGATCGTGAGCGGCGTCACCGCGGCCTCCGTGCCGCCGGCCATTACGACGTCGGCGGTGCCGTCGCGGATCAGGCGGACACCCTCGCCGATGGCGTGCGCGCCCGCCGCGCAGGCGGTGGCGACGCACAGGTTGGGCCCCGTCCAGCCCAGCTGCATGGCGACGACGCCGGCGGTCGCGTTCGGCATCATCATCGGCACGAAGAACGGGCTGACGCGGGACGGGCCCTTCTCGAAGTACAGGCGCTGGTTCTCCTCGAGGGTGTGCAGGCCACCGACACCGGTGGCGATGATCACGGCGCAACGGCTCGGGTCGGCGCCCAGCTCACCCGCGTCACCGAGCGCATCAGCGGCGGCGCCGAAGCCGAGCTGGGTGACACGGTCCTGGCGGCGCGCCTCCTTGGGCCCGAAGTAGTCGACCGCATCGAAGTCGCGCACCTCGCCGGCGAACGTGATCGACAAGCCGGCAGGGTCGAAGCTCTCGATGGTGCGCGCGCTCGCCCGACCCGCGCGTAACTGCTCCCAGAACGACGTGACGTTGTTCCCGGCCGGCGTCTTGATGCCGACGCCGGTCACGACGACGCGCGGGCGGCCGCGCTGGTCGAGGTCGCTCATGCTTCGGCGCCGACTTTGCTCAGCACGAGGTCGACGGCTTGTCCGACGGTCGTGACGCCCTCGAGATCCTCCTCGGGCACCGAGATGTCGAAGCGCTCCTCGAGCCCCATCACCATCTCGACGAGGTCGAGGCTGTCGGCGTCGAGTTCTTCCTTGAAGCGCGCGCCCTCGGTCACGCTGTCGGGTTCCACGCTCAAAACCTCGACTGCGACCTCGCGCAGCACGCCGAGTGCTTCGTCACGTTCCATCCAGTCCTCCAGTCGCGTACGGATGGTCGGGGTTCAGTGTCCCATCCCCAGGCCCCCGTCGACGGGGACGAGAGCTCCGGTGACGTAACCGGCAGGGTCCGAACAGAGAAAAGCCACCACAGCGCTCACCTCGTCCGGTCTACCGAACCTACCCAACGGCACCGCTTCCTCCGCCTTGACCTGCCACTCGTCGGAGAGGCCTTCGGTCATCGAGGTCACGATAGGCCCCGGTGCGACGACGTTGCAGGTGACGTTGCGCGGTGCCAGCTCCCGGGCTACCGAGCGTGTCAGCCCCAAGAGACCGGCCTTCGCGGCAGCGTAGTTCGCTTGCCCGGGCCCGCCGCGATGTCCGCCGACCGATGAGATGTTGACGATGCGCCCCCACCGTCCGCGCATCATCCTGGGCGCGGCGCGCCGGATCGTGTGGAACGCGCCCGTGAGATTCGTGTCGATGACGCGTTGCCATTGCTCGTCCGACATGCGTGCGACGAGTCCATCCTCTGTAGTGCCGGCGTTGTTCACGAGCAGCTCGACGGGGCCGAGTGCGTGTTCGATCTCACTGAACGCGCTGTCGACGGCGGCCGGGTCGCGTATGTCTGCTCGCACCGCGACCGTGTCGGCGCCCGCCTTCTCGACGGCGGTGCGCGTCGCCTTGGCGCCGTCGTCGTCGCTCGAATAGCAGAAAGCGACACGGTGGCCGGCTTCGGCGAGTGCGACCGCGCAGGCGCGGCCGATCCCGCGCGACCCGCCGGTCACGAACGCGGTCCGGGCGTTCGTCACGGCTTCCCCCATTGCAGGAGCGCGCTGGCCCAGGTCATGCCGGCGCCGAATCCCGACATGAGGACGAGGTCGCCGTCGCGGAGCCGCCCGTCGTCGGCGGCCTCGGCCAGCGCGAGCGGGATCGACGCCGCCGAGGTGTTGCCGTAGCGGTCGATGTTCACGATCGTCCGGTCCTCGCCGATGCCCAGCCGGCTGGCAGCCGATTCGATGATGCGGATATTGGCCTGGTGCGGCACGAACCAGGCCACGTCCGAGGGTGCCACGCCGGCGCAGTCGAGCGTCGTGCGCGCCGAGTCGACGACCACCCGCACCGCTCGCCGGAAGACCTCCTGGCCCTGCATCTTCAGGTACTGCTCGCCGGCAGCGATGGTCTCCGGCGTCGCCGGCATGCGGCTGCCACCGGCGCGGA
>DATFPZ010000094.1:0-3853 GCA_035264545.1 Acidimicrobiia bacterium | reverse complement strand
CCGAGCATCTGCGGCCCCTCGAGCGGATACGGGTAACCAGCCGGGCTCGCCCGCATCGAGAGCTGCAAGCGGGAGAGGTACCCGGTCGCCCGCAGCAGCGTCAGCGCGAGCTCCCCACTTTGCTTCCCGTCCTCGGTGAGGAGCTCGTACTCGAGGAGTCCGTCGTGGACGAGCGCGAGACCGGCGCTCCCGTCCGACGCGTCCACGAACCGGCGCGACGCGAACGTCGGCAGCCCGAACTCGTTGGGGCCACCCTCGGCGGTCAGGCCCCGGTCGACGACAGCGAACGCGCACTCGGCGTGCGACCCGGTCAACGGCGCCGGCAGCGGGAAGTGCGCTCGCAGCCGATGGTCGCGGCACGGATTGTCCAGCTCGGTGTGGACGCGGAGGAACCGTTCGCCGGTGCGTAGCTCCAGGGTCGTATGCACCGCAACCGGCGTGGTGTCATCAGCGCGCCGGGAGCACGAGCGCTCGTCGCCCACCGCGTGGGTGGGCCACCCGTACGTCGCGTCGATTCGTACGCGGGCGCGCACGGGGCCGGACTCGGGCGCAGTGACCTCGACGCTCTCCGGATGATCGACGAGCAGGTCGTCGGCCGGCGGGGAGTAGTTGTAGGTGTCGCCGCCGTCGCCGCCGTCCACCAGTCGCCCGAGGCCGCGAACGGTCAGTCCGTCGGACGTCGTGACCGCGTACGTGCCGTCGCCGTCGACTTCGGCGTGGACATGCTCGTTGTCGAGCGACGACGGCCCCGCGGCGACGGCCGTCGCTGGGCCTTCCCCGCCGGCGACGGTGTAACTGCGCCAGCCGAAGCCCGGCACGTCGTCGGCGGCGAAGATCGCCTCCCGCACCGGCGCCGCCATGACCCGGAAGCGGAAGGTCCTGCCTTCGTCGCCGAGGCGTACGAGCTCGTCCCGGAGCTCCGTCAGGTCGATGTGCGGCTCGCCCGGGTGGGCGCCCTGAAAGACCAGTTCCAGCGCGCCGTCCTCCGCCTCGGTCATGTCGTAATGGCCGATGCGCTCGCCGGCGAACTCGGGCCCGTTCATCATCTCGAGCACCCACCGCACCTTCTGGCCGGAGACGATCGTCGAGAACCCCTCGCCGGTGAGCACGCCGAGTTCCTGGGTCGGGCATGGCCGGCCCTCGGGTGTCACGAAGTGGAACGGCCCTTCCCCGGGGACGTGCACCGACAGCAGGCCCCCGCGCCGCGCTTGCGTCGGGTTCACGACCAGGGTCGACCCGGCGGGGGTGTCGACCTCGGTGACGAGCTGCCGCATTGCTTCGCGCGCGAGAACGTCGCCGATCTGGCGGGCCTCGCGGTAGCGCACCATCACCTGGTCGATGACCTCGTCGTCGCTGCACGCGCACGACGAGTCGTGCGCGCTGTTCTGCACGAGCTTTTGCCATGCGATCCCGAGCAATGCATCGGGGTACCGGTCCCCCGGCACGAGCAGCGCCGACAGCGGCTCGGCCCTGCGTTCGAGCGCCCGCTCGGCAACGGCGCATGCCTGATGCACGTCGACCCGGTTCGACGCCACTCCCATGAGCACGTTGGCGCGCGCGCCCGATCGCAGCTCGCCCCGCACCGTCGACAGACCGTCGGTGGGTTGCTCGACGACGTATTCCGGAAGCGATGTGACGACGAACCGGTACTCGTCCTGGATCTCGTTCGCTTCGGCGACGACCCGCCCGAGCCACGGTTGCGGTATCTGGTGATCGGTACCGTTCATCAGCAGCATCGCCCCGCCCGGAAGCCGGGCGGGACCGAGCTCCAGCTCATAGCTCCGGGCCCGCGCGACCAGCTGCTTGGCGTCGTCAGGAAGGTCGCGGCCGTTCGAGTACGAGCCGTAGAGGTACTCGGCACGGACCGCAGATCCGTCGGGCGCCTCCCACGCGAACGCCGTCTGCGTGACCGTCGACGGGACGCCGCGCCACACCACCGCGTGCTCGAAGCCGGCCAGCCGAAGGATCTGTGGCATCTGGGCGATGTGGCCGAACATGTCGGGCAGGTATCCCACCGGCATCGCGCCCCCGAGCTCGGTGGCGCGCCGCAGACCGAGCTGGAGGTCGCGGACGATCGTCTCGCCCGAGACCATGAACTCGTCCATGAGGACCATCCACGGTCCCACCGACAGGCGGCCGGTGGCGGCCAGGCGGCGCAACGTCTCGGCCGCCTCGGGGCGGACCTCGAGGTAGTCATCGACGACGACGGTCTGACCGTCGAGCAGGAAGCGGGCGTAGCTCAAGTCGCGCTCGAGGAGGGGGAGGAGCTCGTCGAGCAGGCGGACGAGCCGGGCCCGGAACACCTGGAACGGTGCGTACCACTCCCGATCCCAGTGCGTGTGCGGGACGATCCCCACGGTCGTCGGCGGCATCGGGCCAGGATACGGGCCGCCGAGGCGCCGGGCCCGGCCTCACCGGGCCGTCAGTTTTCCGTCAGAGGTGCGTTTCGGTTCGTTCACGAACCGGCACCGATCGCGAAACGCGCCCCCCTTACGTTCCCCCTATCTCGCGCAGAGGGGCTGGAACCACGCGAGGGGAGGGCGATGGCGCCCTTCACGGAATGGTCCGGGGGGTGCTCTCCACTCGGGTCTTACGACAAGCAGGAGGACGATGTGAAACGGAAGTTGTTGGGGAGGGGCGCGATCGTCGCGGCTCTGGTCCTGCTGATAGTCGGGCTGACGGGCGGAGCCGCATTCGCCGGCGGACCCAAGCCCGTCTACGACAATTCGCTGATTCCGAAGGCAGCAAGCGACATCGGGATCAGCGTCAACTTGTTGTGGGTCGTCATCGGGGCGGTGCTCGTCATATTCATGCAGGCCGGCTTTGCGCTCGTCGAAACCGGGTTCTGTCGCGCAAAGCACGCCGCCCACGTGGTGAGCACGAACTTCGCCATCTTCGGGTTGGGGTTCGTCGCCTTCTTCCTCGTGGGCTACGCGTTCATGTTCGGTGGCTACAGCCTCCCGGGCATCTTCGGCTACGACAACGCCATCGGGGACAACTTCATCGGTTCCGGTGAATGGGTGTTCCTCTGGAAGGGCGGCTTCGGACTGACGCACCTCGGCGGGCTCAACGCCGCCGGGCCCGTGGCGGCGTTCTTCCTCTACATGGTCGCCTTCATGGACACGACCGCCACGATCCCGACGGGCGCGATGGCGGAGCGCTGGAAGTGGAAGGCGTTCATCGGTTGGGGACTGTTCTGCGGCGCGATCTACTACCCGATCTTCGGCGGCTGGACCTGGGGCGGCGGCTGGCTGAGCCAGCTCGGCAACAGCCTGCACCTGGGCTTCGGCTACGTCGACTTCGCTGGATCGGGAGTCGTGCACGCCATGGGCGGTGTCGCCGGCCTCGCCGGTGCGCTCGTGCTCGGCGCACGCCTGGGCAAGTACGGGCCCGACGGGAAGCCGCGCACGCTGGCGGCGCACAACATCCCGATGGCGATGCTCGGCACGTTCATCCTGTTGTTCGGCTGGTTCGGGTTCAACGCCGCGTCGACGTTCGCGGCTACTGACATCCGGTTCGCCGTCGTCGCCGTCAACACTGCGCTCGCGGCGGCCTTCGGCGCCACGATCGGCATGTTCTACGCCATGCGGAGGCTCGGGAAGCCGGACCCCGGGATGATGGCCAACGGCATGCTCGCCGGGTTGGTGGCGATCACGGCGCCGTGCGCATTCGTGCAGCCGTGGGCCGCGGCCGTGATCGGATCGATCGCTGCCGTCATCGTGGTCGAGTCGATCCTCTTCATCGAGCGAAAGGGCGTCGACGACCCGGTGGGCGCGATCTCGGTCCACGGCGTGTGTGGCATCTGGGGCGTGTTGAGCGTCGGGATCTTCTCCAGCGGCCAGTACGGCGCGGG
>DATFPZ010000093.1:0-4212 GCA_035264545.1 Acidimicrobiia bacterium | reverse complement strand
GCCCTGACCACGCAGGCCATCAGCGGTGGGCGGCTCACCCTCGGCATCGGGCTCTCGCACCAGCTGGTGATCGAGGCGATGTTCGGTCAGTCGTTCGCGAAACCGGTCCGCCACATGCGGGAGTACCTCTCGATCCTGATGCCCCTCGTCCGCGAAGGGACCGTGTCCTTCCGGGGCGAGACGCTCAGCGGGAACGGCACGCTCAACATCGCGGGCGCCACTCCCTTCCCGGTGCTCATCGCCGCGCTCGGCCCGAAGATGCTCGAGCTCGCCGCGACGGCGGCCGATGGCACGATCACTTGGATGACAGGGCCGGGAACATTGGCGAGCCACACCGTTCCTGCCATCACGAAGGCGGCCGAGGAGGCAGCACGGCCGCCGCCAAGGGTGTGCGTCGGACTCCCGGTGTGCGTGACGGACGACCCCGACGGCGCGCGCGAGCGCGCGGCGCGGGTGTTCGCGGTCTACGACTCACTCCCGTCGTACAAGGCGATGCTCGATCGGGAGGGTGCCACCGGTCCGGCCGACGTCGCCATCGTCGGCGACGAGGCCACGGTTGCCTCGGCGGTTCGTAGGCTCGCCGAGAGCGGTGCGACGGAGTTCGCCGCGGTGGAGTACGGCTCGGTCTCGAAGGGCGATCGCGAGCGGACGCGCGAGCTGCTGCGCTCGTTGCTCTGAACCTGTGAGCGAGGGCCCGCGCTCGCCACTCGAGGCGCTGGGCGCGCTCGCATCACAGGAAGTCGAGGTCACCGACAGCCTTCGGCACGTCGAGGTCTACACGCTCGGTGGTCTCCTCACGATGCTGTGGCACGGTGACCCGGAGGTCGAACACGTCGTCCTCGCGTGTGGCGGTGCGATGGGCGGGCTGCTCGGACCGGCCAATGGGCTCTACCACGACCTCGGCGCGCGTCTCGGCGAGCAGGGCATGGGCCTCGTGCGGATCGGCTACCGAAAGCCCAACGACCTCGGCGCGTGTGTGCATGACCTGGTGGCAGTGGCCGAGCTGGCGGCGCGTCGTGGCGCCCGCCGCTTCGTCACGATGGGCCACTCCTTCGGCGGTGCGGTCGCCATCCGGGCCGCGATCGCCCTCGGCGACGACGCCGCCGGCGTCGTGACTCTCGCCACCCAGTCCGCCGGGTGCGAGGAGGCCGAGCGTCTGGCGGGGACGCCCGTGCTGCTCTTCCACGGCGAGCGCGACGAGATCCTCCCGCCGCAAGCGAGCGAGCTCGTGCAGATGCTGACCGGAGGCGAGCTCGTCGTGTTCCCGGGGACCGGTCATCTCTTCACCGAGTTCGGCGACGAGCTCCGCGAGCGGCTCGGCCGCTGGATCCCGGCGCGCTTCGCTTAGGGCAGTGGCGCGCCGACCATCTCCGCGATGAGACCGACGACGCCGGCGAGGAGCAGGGTCACCACAACACCGCGGCGGAACACGAAGAGCGAGATCGCCGCCCCTGCAAGAACTGCGTACTGCCACACCTCATCGAGCGCGAACGCGAGCGGGATCGCGGCGCCGATGATGGCGCCGATAGCCGCGGGCCCGGCGCCTGCGAGGAACGCACGCATGGCGTCGTTGTGACGGAGGGCGTCGAAGCGCTTGGCGCCGAGGAGCACGAACGAGAACGACGGTGCGAACGCGACCAAGGCGGCCATGAGTCCGCCCGCGATGCCGTAGGCGGCGTATCCGACCACGGCCACCGTCTGCGTGACCGGCCCAGGAGTGACCTGACCGAGCGCGACCGCACTGAGGAACTCCGTGTTCGTCATCCAGTGGTAGGTGTCGACCGCGTCGGCCTGCATGAGCGGGATGATCACGAAGCCGCCGCCATACGCGAGCGCGCCGACCTTGAAGGCAACCCAGACCAGCGCCAGCACGCCGCCCGTTCCGGTGGCCGCGGCCGCCGCGATCGGCCAGGCGTGAACGGAGGCGCGGTCGCCGCGTGCGGCGATCTGCCACGTGACCTCGATCGCGCCGCAGCCGACCAGGACGAGGACGAGCCACGGACCGAGCGTCGCCGCCGCCGCGCCGCCGAGCACGGCGTAGGCGACCCACCGCCAGCGCGCCGGCGACCGCCGCCAGCTGTCCGGCACGAGCCCGAGACCGGCGCGTACCGCCACCGCAGCCACCGCAGCACCTGCACCCGCTCCCGCGCCCCGGATCCAATCCGGTGGCGAGCCGAGGAACACGACCGCAAGCGCGAGGATCGCCGCCAGTCCCGGCAGGATGAACGCCGCGCCGCCGACGACGGCGCCGATCGGCCCCGCGACGCGCCAGGCGCAGAAGATCGCCAGCTGAGTCGAAGCCGGACCGGGCAAGAGGTTGCACGCCGCGACGGCGTCCTCGAACTCGTGGGCGGTCAGCCACCTCCGTCGATCGACGCAGAGGTCGCGCAACAACGCGATGTGCGCCGGCGGTCCACCGAAGCCGGTGTACCCGATTCGTCCCCACTGCGCGGCAACCTCGCGCAGGACAGCTGGAGTCATCACCCAGTTCTGGAAAACGTACCGGGGATCACGTCCCGGCCAACCGGGCCACGACCGGCGCGAAGGCTTCGTACTGGTCGTCGCCGAGGACGACGTACGAGACACCCCACTCCTCGCGGCGCTGCGCGAGAAGGTCGCAGCACTCGTCGACCGTGCCGACGAGCGCGACGCCGGACTCCAACGCAACGCCCGGCTCGAGCCCGAATCCCGGCGCGATCGCTTCGGCGAGCGCCTGCCGGTCCTCGGTGATGGACGTCATGAAGTAGCGAATCTGGAGCTCGATGTCGTCGAACCGATCCCCTGCGCCCTCGCGGACCCACTCGATCTTCTGCTTGGTCATCGCCGCGATCGAGTCCTGCACCGCGTCCGGGCTCACCTCGCCGGCACGCAAGTTCGGATTGATCCCGACGATGTCTGCCTCACGGCCGGCGAGGCGCAGCAACTTCGGCCCGCCACCGCCAACGAGGATCGGCGGGTTCGGCTTCTGCACGGGCTTCGGGATCCCGTCATAGTCGCGAATCTTGTAATGACGTCCGTCGAGTGAGAACGGGCCGTCTCTCCATGCGCCCTTCAGGATCGCGAGCGCCTCGCTGAGACGTTCGATGCGCGTCCCCGGCGAGTCATACGGGAGACCGAGTGCGTCGTAGTCGGTCCTCATCCACCCAGCGCCGACGCCGGCTTCCACGCGGCCGTCCGACAACACGTCGATCGACGCGAACTCCTTGGCGACCACCGCAGGATGCTTGTAGTCGTTGCCGAGCACGAGCGTGCCCACTCGCAGCGACGCCGTGGCTTCGGCAGCCATCGCGATGCCGACCATCGGCGCGTACGGGATGTCGATGAAGTGATCCGGCATGTACAGCGTCGAATAGCCGAGCGCCTCGATCTTGCGAGCCTTCTCCTTCCACTCCCGCGCCGATGTCGCTCCCCCGGTCTGCACCCCGAACCGGAACGTGCGGTCGTGCGCCATCACGTGCCTGCCAATCGCGAGACGGCCGGTGCGAACTCCTCCATCACGTCAACCCCCACGACGACGTAGCTCATCTGCCACCGCTCTCGGCGCGCCTGGAGATCATCGATCATCTGGTCGAGCGTCCCCGCCAGCACGACGGGCGTCTCGAGCGCCTCCTCAGGCGAGACTCCGAACGCCCCGGCCATCATCTCGGCCAACGAGGTGCGATCGTCGGTGAAGTTGGTGAACCCGACGAACGACTGGAGCTCGAGGTCGTCGAACCGGTTACCGGTGGCGGAGCGGAGCCGCGCGACCCGGTCGTCGGTCGCCGCGCCCGTCATCGAACGCGCGGCGTCGTCGCTGATTGCCACGCCGCCTCGGAGATTGGCGTTGAGGCCGACGACCGCTGCCTCACGGGCGGCAAGCGCGAGGATCTTCGGCCCGCCCCCGCCGATGAGAAACGGCGGGTGCGGCTGCTGCACGGGCTTGGGCTGTCCGTCGAGGTCGGTCACCGTGTAGTGCTTGCCGTGGAAGGTGAACGGCCCTTCCGCCATCAGGCCTTTGAGGACCGTGATCGACTCACCGAGGCGGTCGATGCGCACACCCGGCCGGTCGAGCTCGAGCCCGGACTTCTCGTAGTCGGCGGTCATCCACCCCGCGCCGAGGCCGAGCTCCAGCCGGCCGGCGGACAGCAGGTCGAGCGTGGCGGCCTCGCGCGCCAGCACGACCGGGTGCTTGTAGTCGTTGGCGAGGACGAGCGAGCCGACGCGCAGCGTGTC
>DATFPZ010000092.1:0-2072 GCA_035264545.1 Acidimicrobiia bacterium | reverse complement strand
AGGAGCTCGTCGAGTCCGCGCCGAAGCCCGTGCTCGAGAAGGCCTCCAAGGAGGACGCCGAGAAGGCCAAGGAGCAGCTCGAAGGCGCCGGCGCCAAGGTCGAGCTCAAGTAGCTCTTCGCGGCGGGCCCGAAGGGCCCGCCGCCTCTTTCTCTAGTAGGCGCGAAGAAACGGCGGCAAGAACAGGCGGCGGCCCGGGGCGGTGGCCGAGGGTCGCCGACGACGCCTCTGCCAAGCGAAGGAGGAGGCGATCCCTCGGGTGCCGCCCGAAGAGGGCCGCCGCGGCCGCGCTCCCCGCCGTCCGAATCGCGGCTTACGCTCCGAGTGACTCTTGACCCCTCGGAGGGGTCGTCGTATCCTCCCGAGCACAGCGTCGCCGGGGGCGGCGTACTTCGGGCACGTTTGTTGCAGGAAAACGTCGGCGCGCGCTAATATTTCTTCAGCCGTGTCTGCCCGTTCGTGCACTTGCTGACCATTCTGGCGCTGGTCGGCGCGCGCCTTCCCTCAGAGGAGTGACGTTGGCTCGTCTCGCGTCCCGGGAACGTCTGTCCTTCGCCAAGCTCCGGGAGGTCCTCCAGCTTCCCGATCTCATCGCCGTCCAGCGGGAATCGTTCCAGTGGTTCCTCGACGAGGGTGTCGCCGAGGTGCTGCGCGACATCTCGCCGATCGAGGACTTCACCGGCCAGCTCAAGCTCGAGCTCGCCGACCACGTCTTCGACCCGCCCAAGCACTCCGAGCAGGAGTGCCGCGAGCGCGACATGACCTATGCGCGCCCGCTGTTCGTGACCGCCCGCTTCATGAACTCCGCCACCGGCGAGATCAAGGAGCAGACGGTCTTCATGGGCGACTTCCCGATGATGACCGACCGCGGCACCTTCATCATCAACGGCACCGAGCGAATCGTCGTCTCGCAGCTCGTCCGGTCGCCGGGCGTCTACTTCGGGATCAGCCCCGACAAGACCTCGCCCGAGAAGGACCTCGTCGACGCCAAGATGATCCCCGGCCGGGGCGCCTGGCTCGAGTTCGAGGTCGACAAGAAGGACGTCGTCTACGTCCGCATCGACCGCAAGCGCAAGCAGCCCGTCACCGTTCTCCTCAAGGCGCTCGGGTTCGGCGAGAGCCCCGAGGAGCTGCTCAACCTCATCCTCGACGCCCAGGGCAACCCGTACGAGTCGATGCGCAACACGCTCGAGAAGGACCACACCGAGAACGCCGAGGCCGCGTTCATCGACATCTACCGGAAGCTGCGCCCTGGTGAGCCGCCCACGCCCGACTCGGCGCGTGGTCTGCTCGAGAACCTCTTCTTCAACCCCAAGCGTTACGACATGGCCAAGGTCGGACGGCACAAGGTCACGAAGAAGCTGACCGACGAGTACCCCAAGCTCGGCCTCGAGCGCTTCGACCTGAAGCCGCCGAAGGAGAAGGAGTTCACGCTCTCCCGGGCCGACATCCTCGCCACCGTCTCGTACCTGGTGAAGCTGCACAACAACGACCCCGACTACTACCCCGACGACATCGACCACTTCGGGAACCGCCGGGTGCGGTCCGTCGGCGAGCTGATCCAGAACCAGGTCCGCGTCGGGCTCTCGCGCATGGAGCGCGTCGTGCGCGAGCGCATGACGACCCAGGACGTCGAGGCGATCACGCCGCAGACGCTCATCAACATCCGGCCCGTCGTCGCCGCCATCAAGGAGTTCTTCGGGTCGAGCCAGCTGAGCCAGTTCATGGACCAAACGAACCCGCTCGCCGGGCTCACCCACAAGCGGCGCCTCTCCGCGCTCGGGCCCGGTGGCCTGTCGCGGGAGCGCGCCGGCTTCGAGGTCCGCGACGTGCACCCCAGCCACTACGGCCGGATGTGTCCGATCGAGACACCGGAGGGCCCGAACATCGGCCTGATCGGATCCCTGTCGACGTTCGGCCGGGTCAACTCGTTCGGCTTAGTCGAGACGCCGTACCGGAAGGTGCGCGACGGCGTCGCCACAGAGGAGATCGAGTACCTCGCAGCCGACGACGAGGACCGGTACGTGATCGCCCAGGCCAACGCCCGGGTCGACGACCGGGGTCGGTTCCTCG
>DATFPZ010000091.1:0-4736 GCA_035264545.1 Acidimicrobiia bacterium | reverse complement strand
GCCGGTCGCGATCGAGCACATGGCGGCAGTAGCGCGCTCCACGATCCACTCGACGATGGCGGCGCCCGAATCCGGATCACCGAGCACGTCGCTCCCGGCAACGTGCACACCGTCGAGCTCGAGCCGCGCCTCGGGGATGCCAGACGTCGTGTCCTGGCGCTCACGCGTCACGCCGTTCGCGCTCGGGTCCACGATCAGCACGACGATGGCGCCGTCGTCGCCGGCCGCCGCCGGCACCAGCACGCGGTCGGCGACGAGCGCGGTGGGGACACACGTCTTCACACCGTCGACACGCCAGCCGTCGCCGTCGGCGCGAGCCGTCGTCGTCGGATGCAGCGCGTCGCTCCCCGTCTCGACCAGCGCCGCGGTGAGCACCGTGTCGCCGGCGACGACGCCCGGCAGGTACTGCTGCTTCTGGGCGTCGGTGCCGAACTGCGCGATCGGCAGCGCGCCCAGCACAACCGTCGGCAGCACCGGGACGGGCGCGACGGTGCGGCCGATCTCCTCGAACAGCCGGCACAGGGCGACAAAGCCGAGTCCGCTCCCGCCGGCGTCCTCCGGCAACGCGATCCCGAGTAGACCCGCCTTGGCCAGCTCGGACGACGTGTCACGGTCGAATCCCTCGCCGCCGGCCTCGAGCTCCTTGAGCCGCTCGTGCGTGATGCGGTCGGAGAGGATCTGGCGGGCGAGGTCGCGCGTCGCCTCCTGCTCCTCGCTCAATGAGAAGTCCATCTGCTCCTCGCTAGCGCTTCGCCATCGGCATGCCGAGGCCGAACACCGCGATCAGATCTCGCTGCACCTCGTTCACGCCGCCGCCGAACGTCAAGATGATCAGGCTGCGGTAGTACCGCTCGAGGCGTGACTTCAGCACCGAATCGGGCGCGCCTTGCTTGAGGTATCCCGTTTGGCCGATCACCTCGAACATGAGGCGGAACGCCTCGAGATAGAACTCGGTTCCGAACACCTTGATAGTCGACGCGTCGGCGACGTCGAGGCGCTTCTGGGTCGCATCCCACGCCACCTTCCAGTTGGCGAGGCGCAGGAAATCGAGCCGGGCGTGGATGCGGGCCAGATGGACCTGCACCCACTCCTGGTCGATGACGCGCCGCCCGTCGGCGAGCTTGGTCTCCTGCGCCCACCGGCGAGTGTCCGTGAGCGCGCGCTCGATGATCCCCGACGAGCACAGCGTGACTCGCTCGCGATTCAGCTGGTTCGTGATCAGGCCCCAGCCGTTGTTTTCGCCGCCGACCAGCGCCGACGCCGGGACGCGCACGTCGTCGTAGAAGACCTGGTTGATGTCGTGGTCGCTCATCAGATCCATCGGCATGAGCTTGATGCCGGGCGTGTCCATCGGGACGATGAACATCGAGATTCCCTTGTGCTTCTTCGCCTCCGGGTCGGTGCGGACGGCGAGCCAGCAGTAGTCGGCGCCGCCGGCGAGGCTCGTGAACATCTTCTGGCCGCTGATGACGTACTCGTCGCCGTCGCGTACGGCCTTCGTCGTCAGCGCGGCGAGGTCGGTGCCGGCGCCGGGCTCCGTGTAGCCGATGCAGAAGTGGATCTCGCCCTTCAGGATCCTGGGCAGGAACTCGGCCTTCTGCTCGTCGGTGCCGAAGTCCATGATCGTGGGTCCGACCGTGTTGATCGTGAGCATCGGGACGGGGGCGCCGGCGCGCATCGACTCGTCGAAGAAGATGAACTGCTCGATGGCCGAGCGGCCCTGGCCGCCGTACTCCTTGGGCCAGCCGATCCCGAGCCAGCCGTCCTCGCCCATCTGCCGGACGGCCTGCCGGTTCACCGGGCCGATGCCGTGCCCGCGTGCGAGGCCTTCCTCGACCTCGGGTGTCAACAGTTTGTCGTAGTAGCCGCGGAGCTCACGCCGCAGCTGCTCCTGCTCCTCGCTGTACCCGATGTACATCAGTCCTCCAACCTACAGGCCCAGCGGCTCGAGAACGCCCGTGCGCATGCCGGCGGTGAAGCCGCCGTCGACGACGAGCGCGTGCCCAGTGACGAAGGACGCGTCGTCGGAGGCGAGGAACGCGGCCGCAGCCGCGATCTCGTCGGGACGCCCGAAACGGCCGAGCATGTGCGCCTCCCGGTACTTCTCGCGCACCTCCTGCATCCCTTCGAGCGACATGACCGACTCGAACATCGGGGTCTCGATGAAGCCGGGACAGATGCAATTGGCGCGCACGCCGACGCGCCCGTAGTCGATGGCGAGGTTCTTGGTGAGCAGCACCACCGCGCCCTTCGACGCGTTGTACGAGCTGCCACCCTCCGTCCCCTCGACGCCTTCGATGCTGGAGATGTTGACGAGGCTCCCCGACCGCTGCTCGACCATGTGCGTGAGCGCGTGCTTGCACACGAGGAACGTCCCGGTGAGGTTCACGCGGATCACACGCTCCCACTCGGCCGCGTCGAGCAGGTGGATCGGTCCCCCGCCCGCGACACCGGCCGCGTTCAGTACGACGTCGACACGGCCGTGGTCGCGCACCACGGCGTCGATGGCGTCACGAATCGACGACTCGTCGGCAACGTCCGCCACGCGCACGTCGCCGTCCGAACCGGGTTGCAGGTCGACGCCGACGACCTTCGCCCCGTCGTCGGCGAACCGGCGAGCGCACGCGAGTCCGATCCCCGACGCGGCGCCGGTCACCAATGCGACCTTGCCGTCCAGGCGACCCACGACGGTATGCTCACTGAAACGTGTTCTAGTCGTCAAGGTGGGGGTGCCGGGCCGTATGAAGTTCGCGTTGTTCTACGAGATCCCGGTCGCGAAGCCGTTCACCGACGGCAAGGAGCACGCCGCGTACAAGAACACGCTCGAGCAAGCCGTCCTCGGCGAGCAGGCCGGTTTCCATTCGTTCTGGACCGTCGAGCACCACTTCCTCGAGGAGTACTCGCACTGCTCCAACCCCGAGGTGCTGTACGGCGCGATCGCCGCGAAGACGTCAACGATGCGCCTCGGCTACGGCGTGCGCCTGCTCCCCAAGCCGTACAACCACCCGATCCGCAGCGCGGAGTCGGCGGCGGTGCTCGACCTGCTCTCCGACGGCCGCGTCGAGTTCGGGACCGGCCGCTCCTCGACCCGCGCCGAGATCGAAGGGTTCGACATCGATCCGCACGACACGCGCGCGATGTGGTCGGAGGCGCTCGAGCACATCGTCGGCGCGTGGACGAACGAGTACTACCAGGCGGACGGCAAGTACTGGCACATGGGCGGCCCGCGCCGCGTGCAACCGAAGCCGCTGCAGAAGCCTCATCCGCCACTCTGGGGCGCCACGAGCAGTGCCGACGGTCACCGCGAGATCGGGCGCCACGGCATCGGGCTGTGTTCGTTCACGGTCGGCGTGCCGCCGGAGGACCTCGTCGAGCGCATCGCGATGTACCGCGAGGGCCTCGACGAGTGCACGAAGCCGGTCGGAAAGGAGATCAACGACCGCGCGGCTACGTTCACCATGGTCCACTGCGCCGACACCAACGAGCAAGCGTTCGCCGACGCCGAAGAATCCTTTCCCTGGTACATCAAGACCGCCGTCCGCCACATCGGCTCACTCGTCGACTGGATGGAAGGCAAGGACCTCGGCACGTACAGCTACGCCGAGCACATGTCGCAGCTCGACAAGGAAGGCACGCTCGACCACCTCAACTTCGAGTACTTGCGCGAGAGCGGGTCGGCCGTCGTCGGCGACCCGGACCGGTGCGTCGAGCTGGCCGAGCGCTACCAGGCTGCCGGCTGCGACCTGCTGCTGTGCCTCGTGAACCCGTACAAGATCCCGCACGAGAAGGTCATGCGCTCGATCGAGCTCCTCGGCGAGCGCGTCATCCCGCAGTTCGACTAGCAGGGCAAATGACCGCCAGCGAGCACGACTCGGTCGTCCGCCGATCGTTCGAGCAGCAAGTCGGGATCTTCGCCGGCGACGACTCACCGTTCGCCCGGCGTCCCGCCTCGCCGCTCGCCTGGTTGGAGCCGCTCGAGCCGGACATGATCGTGCTCGACGTCGCCTGCGGCGCCGCCCACGTCGCCGAGCAAGTCGCGCCGCACGTCCGTCAGGTCGTCGGCCTCGATCTGACGCCCGCGCTGCTCGAGCTCGGCGCCCAGCGACTGGGCGAGGCCGGCATCACCAACGTGCTCCTCCAAGAAGGCAACGCGGGCGAGCTCCCGTTCCTCGACGCGTCGTTCGACCTGGTCGCGTGTCGAGGTTCCCTCCACCACTTCCCGCTTCCCGACCGACAGATCGCCGAGATGGCCCGGGTCTGCCGCCCGGAGGGCCGGGTCGTCGCGAGCGACATGGTGGTGACGAAGGCCGCGGCGCGCGAACGCTTCGACGACCTCCACCGCAGCATGGACCCGTCCCACGCTCACACGCTGCTCGAAGCGGAGGTGGCAGAGCTTCTCCGTTCGACCGTCGGCCCGATCGTCTACGGCGAGACGTCGGGCCCGTTCTTGATTCCGATCGACCACATCCTGAGCGACGCCGCCGATCGCGACGCGGTCATGTCCGCGTTGCAAGCGGAACTGGAGGGCGGCGACGCAACCGGCTTCGACCCGGTCGTCGACGGCGATCAGATCCTCGTCTCCTTCACGAGCACCGTCGTACACGCGACGCGGAGTTCGGCCTAGCTCCAGCTTGCTCCCGGTGGGGAGACCCGGGGACGATGCTGACGATGCTCGATGACGACATGCAGCGGGTCGTGCGAGAGCAGCGGCTGGGCTACGTCGCGACGGTCTGCCC